>CAIKHC010000001.1 GCA_903827085.1 uncultured Candidatus Nemicrothrix sp.
GCTTCAGCGCTCGGGTTACCAGGGTTGGCATCGGGATGGAGCTCACGCGCCCGCTGACGATACGCACGTTTGAGATCATCTGCGGTGGCGCCACGACTCACACCGAGCAACTCGTAGTAGTCAGCCATCGATCAACCTTCGCTCAATGTTCGACCAAGACGATTAGCAACAACCGCAACTGCCGATAGTGCTTGGTCGTAATGCATACGCGTTGGGCCGAGCACTCCGATAGAGCCCGCAGTCTCTCCATCGACCACGTACGGTGCGACGACTATCGAGCAATCAGCAAGTGCTTCATTTCCGGTTTCTCGACCGATCGCAACCGAAAGTCCACGGCCAAGAACATCTTCAAGGAGGCTCACAACGACAAGTTGTTGCTCAAGAATTCGAAGGATTTCTGAAACGGTACGGACAGCATCGAATGACGCAACCATGTCAGAGGTTCCACCAATGAACACCTGATCGTCATGGCGATGTTCACCGCCAAGCTCTGCGAGAGCGGCTCGGAGAATGTTTGCGACATCTGCGCTCTCGCCCAAGTCCAGCGAGTGACTGTCGATAGAGCTCGCGGAAGCCAGAGTCTGCCCAATGATCAGAGTGGAAAGTCGTACTGCCGCTGCGTTCACAATGAGGTCATCGGTATCGGCAGCGAGTTCGATGCTGTGCTTCTCGATTGCTCCGCTTGAAAGAACGAGTACTACGAGGACAAGACGCGGCGAGAGGCCTACCAGCTGCACCGACTTAATTGTGGCGACCTCGTGCTGTGGACCAACAACTACCGCTGCATAATGGGTCAACGAAGACAACAGTCGGCTCGTGTCCGAGAGCATCTGTTCCATTTCGCCATGTGTACGGCTGAAGAACGTTCGGACCTGCTGTGACTCGCTAACGCCGAGCTTGCCGGGACCTCCAAGTTGGTCGACGAAAAAGCGATAGCCCTTTTCGGTTGGAATGCGTCCAGCGCTTGTATGAGGTTGGGCAAGATATCCCTCGGCTTCGAGGGTCGCCATGTCGTTCCGAACGGTGGCGGATGAAACATTGACCTCAGCCGACGACGCCACATGACCGGACCCGACGGGCTGGGCCGTCTCGATGTATTCGGTCACCACCGCTCTCAGGATCGTGGCTTTGCGTTCGTCAAGCATGAAGTCCTCATAAATCGGGGTGCGAAACCACCAGCACCATTGCCCCCATGCTACCCGCCGACCCCTTTGATAAGCAGTCGAAGCCCGAGAGTGCCAGCGGACAATTCTTCAGTCGTCGAGACGGAGAGCCGAAACGAACGCCTCCTGAGGAACTTCGACTCGGCCGATGTTCTTCATGCGCTTCTTGCCCTCCTTCTGCTTCTCAAGGAGCTTGCGCTTCCGACTGATATCTCCGCCGTAACACTTGGCCAATACGTCTTTGCGCTTGGCTTTCACTGTCTCGCGAGCGATGATCCGGCCTCCGATGGCCGCCTGAATCGGAACATCGAAGAGCTGCCGAGGAATGAGTTCTTTCAATTTTTCGGTCATTCGAAGTCCGTAGCTATAGGACTTGTCTTTATGAACGATCATGCTGAACGCGTCGACAGCTATTGCATTCAAAAGAATGTCGACCTTCACCAGATTTGAGACGCGGTAGCCGGCCGGGTCGTAATCGAGACTGGCGTAACCCTGGGTGCGGCTCTTCATTTGGTCGAAGAAATCGGTGACGACCTCGGCAAGAGGAAGTTCGTAGACAAGTTCCATTCGCTCGGGCGAAAGATATTCGAGCTTAATCATGTCGCCGCGACGACCCTGACAAAGTTCCATCAACGTTCCGGTGTAGTCAGTTGGCGTCAGAATCGTTGCGCGAAGAAATGGTTCTTCAATGTGGTCGACTTCATCAGCCGGCGGCAACTCGCTTGGATTATCGATCGTGAGCGTCGTCCCATTTGTCTTGTGGACGATGTACTGCACCGACGGTGCGGTGGCGATCAGCGAAAGATTGAATTCACGCTCAAGACGCTCACGAATGATCTCCATATGCAAAAGACCAAGGAAACCGCAGCGAAATCCGAAACCGAGAGCACCTGAGCTTTCTGGCGCATAGGTGTAGCTCGAATCATTGAGTCGGAGTTTCTCTAGCGCTTCACGAAGAGTTGTGAACTCATCACCATCGACGGGATAGAGACCGCAAAAGACCATGGGCCTCGGCTCGTCATAGCCATCGAGCGCTGGAGCGGGTTGTGACAGATTCGTGATCGTCTCACCGGAACGAGCTTCGCCAACATCTTTGATCCCGGCAATGAGATAACCGACCTCGCCCGCACCGAGCGACGCCACGGGTGTTGGGTCCGGACGCCGAACACCAACTTCTTCTGCGTTGTAGATCGCTCCGGCCTGGACGAACTTGAGTCGAGCACCGGTGTTGAGTGTTCCATTCATGATTCGGACGGAAGAAACAACGCCGCGGTACTGATCGAAATGGGAATCGAAGATCAGACCTTGCAACGGCGCGTCGGGATCTCCAACCGGAGGGGGAATCCGATCAATGACTGCGTCGAGCAGTTCGGCAACGCCCTCGCCAGTTTTCGCGCTCACCCGAAGGATCGAATCGGCAGGAATGCCGAGGACCTTCTCGATTTCGGCGGCATAGCGATCTGGATCGGCAGCGGGAAGGTCGATCTTGTTCAGTGCAGCAACGATCTCAAGATCGTTTTCAAGGGCGAGATAACAGTTCGCCAGCGTTTGGGCTTCAATCCCCTGCGCGGCATCGACGAGCAAGATGGCCCCTTCGCACGCTGCGAGGGATCGGCTCACCTCATAACCAAAGTCGACGTGGCCAGGTGTATCGATCAGATGGACAAGATGGTCCTTGTAATCGAGCCGAACGCTCTGGAGCTTGATCGTGATACCTCGTTCACGTTCGATATCCATCGAATCGAGATACTGAGCACGCATCTCCCTAGGATCGACCGCGCCGCACAGCTCGAGCAGGCGGTCCGCCAAGGTGGACTTGCCATGGTCGATGTGGGCAATGATGCAGAGGTTGCGAATACGGTCGAGAGAGGCCACGAGGGCAGTCGTCCTTGGGGCGAGGGGCCGTAGGAGCCTAGACGGGCCAGGGACGAATGCCGGCTCTTGTGACTCAGGGACCTCTGCCCGCTATGCTTTCCGCTCCGTGTGCAGGGCAGGTCAATCGACCCGATCCCCTCCCCCCGAATCACAACAATTCTTCGACAACAGAGGACCCCAGTGGCCAACATTAAGAGCCAGATCAAGCGCAACCGTCAGAGCGAGAAGGCCCGCCTTCGCAACAAGGCTGTCCGCTCTGAAATGAAGACTCGCACCAAGCGTGCACTGAGCGCCGCCGAAGAAGGCAGCGCCGATATCGCCGAGCAAGCTCGCCTTGCCATTCAGCGCATCGACACCGCCGCATCGAAGGGTGTCATCCACAAGAACCAAGCAGCGCGTCGTAAGAGCCGTCTCATGGCTCGCATCAACGCTGCAACCAAGTAGACCGAGCGCCTCAGGCGCTCTTGTTGTACCGGACCGGAGCCTTGCTCCGGTCCTTTTCGTTTTCTACTCGACGGGTTTGAACAATTCGAGCGCTCAGCGCCGTCCACGCGAACTCGACGAGGATCGATTTCGACCAGCGAGTCGAGCAACAAGGACCTCGATAACCAATTCAGGTGGCCAGGCCTTCGCCCCATGCAGATCAAGATCGGCCTGCGCCAGCAGTGCGGCAACATCCGCTAATCGATCACTCCCAAGTCGACGAGCACCGTCGAGAGCCTTCTTAGCTGGGAA
This sequence comes from uncultured Candidatus Nemicrothrix sp., assembly GCA_903827085.1. GTDB lineage: Bacteria > Actinomycetota > Acidimicrobiia > Acidimicrobiales > Acidimicrobilacustridaceae > Acidimicrobilacustris > Acidimicrobilacustris europaeus. The sequence goes on from CAIKHC010000001.1 coordinate 3,774, forward strand.
GGTGCTGCCCTTCATTCCAAGAACATCAGCAGCCTGTTTGTCACCGCGAATATCGGGATCGTCGAGCCGAATCATCTTGAGGTAGTGGTTGCTCAAGGTCGCGAGAATTTGCAGTGGGTGCCGGCCGCCCCCAATTGTCATGCGCTGAAGAATGTCGAGGGAACCACTCACATCGCCACTGTCGATGGCGTCGGTGAGGTCCCATGGTGCAACGTCTCCGGAGACGCCTAGGTAGGGCTCGATGTCAGGGGCAGAAACTTTGGTCCCAGCACCGAACACGGATTCGAGCATTTCGAGCAGAGCCGGCAATCGACCGACATCGCTGCCGAGATGATCAACAAGCGATCGACGAGCGGCAGGGTCCAACTTGAGCGAGGAAGCGGTGATGCGTTCGTCGAGCCAGCCGCCCTGCGCTTTGCCTGTTCCAGGGGAAGTGTCGATAACGACTCCCCCACAGCTCGCAACCGCATCAGCGAGACTTTTGGGCACTGCAGGAGTTTTTGATTGCTTATTCGGACGAGGGTCCTTCTCCCAGACGAGAACAAGCGACGTCGTCTCGAGGGGATCTTCGAGATACTGAACGAGCGGGACGCACGCGTCCTTTGTCGAAAAAACGGCTGCATTGCGCACCAGCACAACACGGCGATCGCTTAAGAATGGAAATGTTTGCGACGCATCAACCACGGGACCAATCGTGTAGCCACCGTCCTCGAGCGAGTGATCGGTAATTGAAAGTTCTGCGAGAAGCAGCGTTCGATCACCATCGCCGACTAACTGTTGAATCAGCGAGGAAACCTCGTCGCCAAGAATGACCTCGTCGCTTCCTTTAACGAGGAAGACCGGTGCCGAAAGATTGACGTTCATGCCGCTTCAAGAATTGCAGCCATGGCATCAGCAACGCGGCGTCCATTTCGGACATCGTGTGCTCGGAGGACTCGGCAACCAAGCGCGATTCCAAGCGAATGGGCGGCCATCGTGCCATCGCCCGCCGAACCGCGCTCAACATCGAGCAATGTCCACAAGAAACGCTTATTTGATGCAGAGAGGAACACCGGGTACCCGAGCGAGGTGAGGGCATCGGATGACCGGAGAAGGATCTTTGATTGCTCCTCGGACTTTCCGAGATCAAGTCCAGCGTCGACCATGATCCGCTCGCGAGGGATACCGGCCAAACGTGCCCGCTCGGCGCGGTCAGTCAGAAACTCGCAGACAGCCAGTACGACATCGTCGTACTGGGGGTCTGGATCAGGAACACGCGGCGCTAAACGAATATGGGTGGCGACGACCGAAGCGCCAGCGGCGGAGCAGACGTCGAGATAGTCGGGGTCGGCAAAACCACTGATGTCGTTTCCAATGCAAGCACCCGCCTCGAAACAGGACTTCGCAACCGATGCACGCCAGGTATCGACTGACAGAGGGAGGTCGAATCGACTTCGTAGCGCCTCGATCGCCGGGACAACACGATCAAGCTCTTCCTGCTCTGTCACTTCGTCGCCAGGGCCCGCCTTCACGCCGCCCACATCAAGAAAGTCGGCACCGTCGTTCACCAACTGTTCCGCTTTGCGGAGAAAATCCTCGAACTCGAAATAGGAACCTTGGTCGTAGAACGAGTCAGGGGTCCTATTGAGAATCCCCATCACGATTGCTCGGTACGTGATGTCGAATCGAGTGGTACCTAGGTCCAAGAACACGTCGCGACCCTAACCGGCCGAAACCTCCCTCAGCAGCGTTCTGCGGCTTCGACGCCAAGAGGAATGGACGCGAAGCAGGACCCATGCGCTGAGTGTGGTTCCGATGATCACCGGCAGCGACAGACGCGGGAGGGGAAGATCCGAACAACGCTCGGCCACTTTCATAATCCACCAAACTCCCAGCCTCACAGGCACTTGGAGAACCGCAGCTGGCCATCCTCCGATGAGTCCTGCGACAACACCAACCGTTGATCCCCACATCATCACAAACCCGGCGATCGGTTCGGCAAGAACATTTGCGGGCAACGACGCGAGTGGCAACGGTCCCACTACCGGAATGATGATCGGTGCAACGGCAACTTGGGCAGCGATGGTGATCGACAGCACACGCTTCAACCACTCGGGACCTCTCAGCCGGTGAGCAATTCCTGAAGCGAACAAGGCGATGCCAATCGTTGCGGCCACCGACAGGCGAAA
>CAIKHC010000002.1 GCA_903827085.1 uncultured Candidatus Nemicrothrix sp.
GCCGATCAAGCAACATCGCCACCCAGCCAATGCCACCCTCGGACATCGTGATCTTCAGGTTCGGGTACTTCAGCGGATAACCGGACCACAACCATTCGGCACATGCCGCCAGTGAGAGTTGACCAAACATCGTTGCGCCCAACTGAAGCGCCGGAGCGTCTGCGGGCGATGGGTAGCCACCCGAGGAACCCACATGCAGAGCAATAACTGTTTCGGTTTCTGCGCAGGCCTGAACGATTGGATCCCAGTAACCGGAAAACAACGACGGGAAACCGATGTTCTGGGGCCGCTCGGGAAGAGTGACGGCGACGAAACCGCGAGCCGCATTGCGCCGAATCTCGGCGGCACCTTTTTCAGGATCGGCGAGAAAGGTAAGCCCAAGAGGAATGATTCGGTCCGTTGCCGGCTGCCACCACTCTTCATATAACCAGTCGTTCCATGCTTGGGTTGTGGCATAACCAAGATCGAGGTCATCGATTTGCGCGAACACGCGACCGCAAAATCCGGTGATCATCGAAGGAAAGTTCATCGACGCCCAGACACCGTTGATATCCATGTCGCGAACGCGCTCATTGATATCCCAGCATCCTTTTCGCATATCACTGAATTTGGTTGGCTCCAGATTCTTCATGCTCTTGCTTCGGCCAGCGACGGCGTTCATGCCGACCTGCGTAAACCTCTGGCCTTCAAATTCCCAAACCTCGTGACCGTTCTCGTTCGTCACAACCTTTGGTGCTCGACTCTGAAACTTCGACGACAACCGGCCTTCGAACATCTCTGGGGGCTCAACCAGGTGATCGTCAACAGAAATAATGGTGAAGCGCACTTCTGCCGGTTCTGGGTCGGGCAGCAACATCGGATTGTCGACCAGATCAGTCATAAGTCCCCCAAAGTTTGAACTGTCGAGAGTGTAGATGGACGACTTCATGAGAACAGAGCCGCTGCTACCTTCGACCCTGAGGGGGAACTATGACTGAAACTGTGTTGGACACTGAAGCGCTGGGGAGCTGGATTGCGTCAAGGACCGGAACATCAGACCTCCGCATAGAGATTGATGGTCGGCCATCGGGCGGCTTCTCCGCCGAAACGATTCTTCTCACCGCAGAGTCGTCTTCAAATGGCAAGCAGCGGTTTGTGGTGCGACTCGAAACTCCCGAACCAGCCGTGTATCCGGCACAGTCGGATCTTGCGATGCCCGAGATCGAGATTCAGTTCCGCATCATGGACAGCATCAGTCGAAACTCGCACCTACCCGTCGCCGCCCTTGTCGGCTATGAGAGCAACCCAGTAGTCCTCGGCACACCGTTCTTCGTCATGCACCACGTTGACGGAGTTGTACCCATTGAGAGTCCGCCCTACAGCGTTGAAGGGTTCTTCACCGAACTCCAGCCGGGCGAGCGCACCGACCTCGTGAGTAATGGTCTCTTTGAGATGGCACGCGTCCACCAACTCAACACATCAACTCTCGGATTGGACTGGCTCATTCCGAGTGGCGTTACCCCTGGGTCCCGCCACCTTCTTCGTCTCTGGAAAGAATTTGGCCAAGCAGAGTTGCGCGGGAGATCGCACCCGCTCTTAGAGCACGCGTGGTCGCTCATCGAGGACGAACTCCCTCCCGATACGTCCGTAGGACTGTGTTGGGGAGATCCACGACCGGGAAACATCATTTGGCAGGGCTCACAAGTGGCTTGTCTCACCGACTTCGAAGCAGCCTGCATCGGTCCCCCAGAATTCGATCTCGGCTGGTGGTTGATGTTCGACCGGACCATGCACGAACTTGCAGGTCTCGACCGACTCGATGGGGATCCCACGCGAGATGAACAGAGAGCGATGTATTTCCAACACGCCGGCCGGCCCGCTATCGACACGACCGCTCATGAGCTCTTTGCTGCTGCTCGCTACTGCGTCATCGTGGTTCGCGTGATGAATCGCCTCGAACAGCGAGGTCTACTTCCAGCCGACAGCGTGATCTGGCGTGACAACCCAGCAACCCAGTGTCTGGCCATGATTCTCGACGAACGTGCATAGCGGTCCCTGGGCGATTGGGCTGCCCAAAGGCACAGGAGGGCCCCTGCTACCTTGCCCTAAGTGAGCATGTGTCCGATCCCTCACGCCCCCTTCAGTCGGATGGGCGGCCCTATGACGAGTTCTGCGTCTCCCGGATCGATCTCCGGCCGGCCCGCCAGCGATCAGGCCGAGCGTTCTGCCCCGATCGCGCACCTTCCGGGACTTGATGGCGTCCGAGGTCTCGCAGTTATCGGAGTGCTCCTCTTCCACGGCGGTTTTGTCTGGGCCAAAGGCGGCTTCCTTGGCGTCTCTACCTTCTTCACTCTTTCCGGATTTCTGATTACGAACCTCCTCGTTCGCGAGTACGAGGGATCTTCATCGCTCGATCTTGTCCGATTCTGGGGCCGGCGACTTCGTCGTCTCATGCCAGCAGCACTCGCAGCAATTGCACTCATCGGTTTGGTCTGGTGGCGGATCGGCACACCTGAACAACTTGGTTCGCTGCGTATCGACATGCTCTCGTCGCTTGGATACGTGGCGAACTGGCGACTGTGGACGTCGGGAATCAGTTACGGATCACTCTTTTCGCAACCAACCCCATTCCAACATTTTTGGTCTCTCGCCATTGAAGAACAGTTCTATCTTGTTTTCCCGATCGTCGTCCTCGCTTGCATGCGAATCGGCGGCAGGCGACTCCTCACGTGGGTGTGTGCTGTTAGCGCTGTTATCTCAATCACACTGATGTGGCTGCAGCGATCAGATTTTGATCGGATCTATTACGGCACCGATACACGAGTCGCCGAATTGCTCTTCGGGGTGATGCTCGCTCTTTGGTGGTCGCAACGAGACCGAAGCGCCGCCAAACGGAGTTCTTCGCAACCAATTTGGGACGCAGTTGGCGTCGCAGCGTTTATTGGAATTCTTGCTGCGTGGTACGTGACGGACGAGATGTCACCGAAACTCGCAATGGGTGGACTCCCGATCTACGCAGTGTTTTCCACCCTCCTCATTTACACAGCGACCCGTCCCGGCTTGGTCTCGCGCCTCTTTTCCAACGCAGTTCTGCGCTGGGCCGGACTTTTGTCGTACGGCCTTTATCTCTACCACTGGCCAATTTTTCTCGTGCTTTCAGATGATCGAACTGGGCTATCAACAACACCACTCTTTGTCCTCAGGATGGCCGTCACGATTGGTCTGTCGCTGCTCTCCTACTTCTTCCTCGAGATGCCGATACGTCGCCGCACCCTTCTCACTACAACTAGATCGGCGGCGAC
>CAIKHC010000003.1 GCA_903827085.1 uncultured Candidatus Nemicrothrix sp.
CGTTGCCGGAAGGATTCACCCGGGGCGCAGCAACAAAGTCCGAACCGGAAACAAGCACGACTGGTTCAGAGAGTTCTCCGTGGGGATGGACGCGCACCGCAACGATTTCGTTGACTGGTTCGGCGTTAGCGCTCGCATGGCGTTCGCGCACGCATACGACCCAGCGTCCATCAGCAGTGAATCGACCATCGGCGTAGCGATCACCGTGACGTTCGGCGGGCTCAAGCGTGAGCGGGGTTGGCGTCGAGGTTCCCGCAGCCAAGCGATAGAGGCGCTGATCGGTCCAGTTCACGAATACAACGTCGGAACCGTGCAACCACCACGCTCCCCCGCCATATTCGTGCACACGAGTACGAGCGCCGAACCCTTCGGGTAGAACATCAACCGCCGCGCCACCAGGACGATGACGGACCAGCTGAACACGCCCACCCTCTTCGGGCCGAGCTTCGCTCCACCACACATCGTCGCCACCAACGAACACTTCGCCGATGGAAACCGATTTGGAAACGATGAGATCGGCGGTGATCGGCGAGGACCACGAACCGAACGGTGCGGTTGTCATGTGTTGGTCAGCTGCTCTTTGCGACAAGTTCTGCGATCCGACCGATTCCTTCGACAATGTCGGCGTCGCTCACGGCAAACGAAATGCGCACATAGCCCGGTGCATCAAATGCTTCACCGGGAACAAGTGCAACCTTGGCCTGGTCGAGAATGACCTCGCACAGTTCCGAAGTTGTCGTGGGCGTTACACCGCCGAAGTTGCGGCCGAACAAACCTTCCATCGACGGGAATGCATAGAACGCACCTTGGGGCACCATGCAGGTGACGCCAGGAATGTCGTTGAGCAGTCCATGGATCAGGACCGCACGACGAGCAAACGCTTCGCGCATTTCCTCGACGCATTCGAGTCCGCCTTCGAGCGCAGCAATAGCAGCGCGCTGCGAAACGTTCGCCACGTTCGAGGTCGAATGCGACTGCAGATTCGTTGCGGCCTTGATGAGGTCGGCCGGGCCGATCATCCAGCCGACGCGCCAACCCGTCATGGCATAGGTCTTGGCAACGCCATTGAGAATCACACAGGTATCGGCAAGACCTGGAACCTCGGCGAGAATCGAGGTGAACACGTTGTCGTCGAAGGTGAGGTGTTCGTAGATCTCATCGGTAATGACCCAAATACCGTGCTTGAGTGCCCATTCACCAATTGCACGAACTTCCGCCGGCGGATACACCGCGCCGGTGGGGTTCGAAGGCGAGACGAACACGAGCGCCTTTGTCTTGTCGGTGCGTGCGGCTTCGAGCTGTTCAACCGTGACGCGAAAGCCCGACTCAACATCGGTGGGAAGGACAACCGAAATGCCACCGGCTAACGCGATGGGCTCGGGGTAGGTCGTCCAGTACGGCGCCGGAAGCAGAACTTCGTCGCCAGGGTTCAACAATGCTTCGAAGGTGTTGTAGACGGCATGCTTTCCGCCGTTGGTAACAAGGACCTGGCTGGCCGATACCTCAACCTTTGAATCGCGAAGCGTCTTGGCCACAATCGCTTCCTTCAACTCCGGCAGACCAGCAGCCGGGGTGTAGCGATGGTTCTTCACATCGCGCGCAGCTTCAACCGCGGCCTCGACCACATGGGCCGGTGTCGGAAAGTCGGGTTCTCCCGCACCGAAGCCGATGACCGGTTCGCCCGCAGCCTTCAGGGCCTTTGCTCGGGCATCGACCGCAAGGGTCGCAGATTCGGTGATGGCGGAGACACGGCGAGAAAGGCGCTCTGGGGCCATGGGGGAAGTCCTTGGTTCGACTGATGGTGGCGCCCGAACGCTACCGGTTCCGTGGCCCTCCCCTGCAGCGAATTCGATGTGACTCACGGCGTAACGCAACCACCGGCCCGAGA
>CAIKHC010000004.1 GCA_903827085.1 uncultured Candidatus Nemicrothrix sp.
GGGTTGTATGGGTGCGTTCCTTGCGCTCGATCTCTTCCTTTTCTTCTTGATGTTCGAGATCACCCTCGTGCCCCTTTACATGCTCATAGGCAAGTGGGGACACGGCCGTCGGATCTACGCCGCGACAAAGTTCTTCCTTTACACAATGCTCGGATCAGCGTTCATGCTGGTCTCTATCGTCACACTTGCGGTTCTCGCCGGAGCTGGCGAGAACGGCGGCGTGTCATTCGACTTCACCAAGATCATCGCCACAGACAATTTGGCGACCAGTACCGGTCGTTGGTTGTTCTTGGGTATGGCGATTGCCTTCGCAGTGAAGGTTCCATCGTTCCCATTCCACACATGGCTGCCCGATGCACACACCGAGGCTCCGACTGCAGGTTCTATCGACCTTGCCGGCATCCTCCTCAAGCTCGGTACCTACGGTTTCCTTCGGTACGGACTCGAACTGTTCCCCGAGGCGACGGTGTGGTTCGCACCAGTGATGCTCACCTTGGCCACGATCGGTGTGGTCTATGGCGGCATCGTCGCGGCGATGCAGAAAAATCTCAAGCGACTCGTTGCCTACTCATCGGTCGCACACATGGGCTTCGCTCTTATGGGCCTGTTCGCGCTCAATGTTGAAGGCATTCAAGGTTCTGTGCTGCAGATGGTCAACCACGGCATCACTACCGGTGCGTTGTTCATCCTTCTTGGCTTCCTCTACTCACGTCGCCATACCTACGAGATCTCCGAACTCAACGGAATCGCAAAAGTGGCCCCCGTCTTTGCTGGTGTGTTCACGCTTGTCATGCTTGCGTCGATTGGCGTACCTGGCCTGAACGGTTTCGTCGGCGAATTCCTTGTACTCCTCGGCACTTTTGTCGCCAACCGTTGGTGGGCAGTCATCGCTGCCACAGGTGTGATCGTTGCTGCGCTCTATTTGCTTTGGGCCTACCAGCGTGTGTTCCAAGGCGAACCCGACGAAGCGAACAAGAACTTTCCGGATCTCAAGATTTCCGAAAAGCTCGTCATGGTGCCGCTGGTCGTTCTCATCATCTTCCTTGGCATCTACCCGAAGCCGGTTCTCGACCGCATAGAGCCGTCGGTGAAGCGAGTTGTGACTCGTCTCGAGGTAAAGGTCGAAGGTTTCCGCGAGCCAATCACCCGCAAGGGCGCCGATCTCCTTTACCTTCCCGAGGCTTCGCATTCGAAGACCGGTGAACACTCTCTTGGTGTCGCCACGAACGGACAGGGGGCGAATCAGTGATCGCGTCTCTTTTCGCTCAGGTCGATCCCAGCATGCTTCGCGGTGGCGATGTTGCTGCCGAAGCACTCGATTCCGGGATAGCGCAAGTTGCTGGCCCGTCAATCGACTGGTTGGCGCTACTGCCGATGATCATCTTGTTGGTCGGCGCGCTGCTCACACTCACGTTCTCTTCGTTCTTAAAGAAGCGTGAGCCAAAGGGTCTGTTCACACTGACCACGGTTGCAATCGCCTTGGCTGCGGCAATCAGCGCGATGCCGATGTGGGCACGCGTGCAGGGCTGGGATTCGCTGCTGTGGTGGAACCTTGACCAATCGCAAACCGGTCCGTTCAGCACCGCCGGGGGAGCAGTTGGCATCGACGGCTTCTCGCTTTTCATCACGATCGTGTTGTGTCTTGGCGTCGTGTTAGCTGCGTTGTTGGCCGACAGTTTCCTGCGTCGTGAGTCCATGACGGGCCCCGAGTTTTACGTCCTGGTTCTGCTTTCGGCTGTTGGTGGCGTCATTATGGCGATGTCGAACGACCTCATCGTTCTGTTCATCGGCCTCGAGACACTCTCTATTGCTGTCTATGTACTCGCCGGCATGAACCTGCGCCGTGTGCAGTCGCAAGAGTCCGGACTCAAGTACTTCATCTTGGGAGCGTTCTCGTCAGCGTTCCTTCTGTATGGCATCGCGATGCTCTACGGCGCGACCGGCTCGACC
>CAIKHC010000005.1 GCA_903827085.1 uncultured Candidatus Nemicrothrix sp.
AGGTAGTTGCGACCGAAACCATCGGCCACCTCAACCACATCACCCTTCTTGCCAACACCATTGACGTCGGAACGGAGCAGGAGCTTCATTCGGTGACCTCCACGGTTTCAGTAACAACCTCGACCTCGGTGGTCTCGGCGTCAACAAATGTCGCCTCGATCTCCTCGATCACGACATCGGCAGTAACCGGTTCGCGGATTTCTGCGTTCTCGAGCTTCAGCCCGCGATCGCCGCGATCTCCACGGTCGCCGCGATCTCCACGGTCACGACCGCCGCCACGCTGAGTGGTGACACGGTTGGTGTAAGGCAGAAGAGCCATTTCACGAGCGTTTTTGATTGCTCGTGCGATTTCCTTCTGCTGCTGTGAGTCATTGCCGCTGACACGACGGGCACGAATCTTTGCTCGGTCGGACATAAACCGACGAAGCATGTTGATGTCCTTGTAGTCAACGAACTCGACCTTTTCCTGCGTGAGCAGGCTGATCTTCTTTTTGCTGCGGCGAGCGTTGTCTTTATTCTTGCCGCGCTTCGGTGCTGCCTTAGCCATTAGAACGGTTCCTCATCATTGTCATAACCAGCTGGGGGATCATTAGGAGCGGGGCGACTTGCGCCACCACCACCGGAATTGGCGCCACCATCGAAGCCTTCACGGCGTTCGTTGCGCACAACCTGTGCGGTGGCGTAGCGGAGGCTCGGAGCAACCTCGTCGGCGACGATTTCAACTTTGGTGCGCTTGTCGCCGTCTTGGGTCTGCCACGAACTCTGCTGCAAGCGACCACTCACCACGACACGAGCGCCCTTGGTGATTGTCTCCGCGACGTTCTCGGCCATCTGCTGCCAGCAAGTGACATCGAAGAACGAAACTTGCTCTTCCCACTCGTTGGTCTGGCGGTTCTGCCAGCGACGGTTCACAGCGAGCCCGAAGGCTGCGACTGCTTGACCGCTTGCGGTGAAACGAAGTTCTGGATCGCGGGTGCAGTTTCCTACGAGTACAACGTTGTTATCTGCTGCCATTGTCGTGACCTTCCACTCAACCGGCGGTAGCCGGGGTGGCGTCGCCGAGTAGACCGCGTCGGACGGCTTCGTTCTCGGGCAGACGCATGACCTTGTGGCGAACAACTTCGTCCGCGATGTGCAGAACGCGCTCGACCTCGTGAAGATCGCGACCTTCGGTCGAGATCTCAAGCACGACGTAGATGCCTTCCCACTTGTGGTTGATTTCGTAAGCGAAACGCCGACGACCCCAACGATCAGTCTTCTTGACGTTGCCGCCACCAGCCTCAACAAGCGTGTTGACGTTGGCGAGCATCGCATTGACTGCAGTGTCTTCGACGTCTCCGTCGAAAATAACCATGAGTTCATACGCTCGCATGAGCGCATCACCTCCCTCTGGATCCGGGCCGCAGGACGGGAACCGGAGCCCCGAAAGCTCAGGGCAGGGCTTCAATTGGAGATTGAACCCTATAGGAGAGGGCCCCGAACTCCCAAGAGCGGTTCGGCCCGTTCAGCAGGAAGCGCCCAGTGAGACGGTGGCGCCGGGCCTGATTCCCCAGTCCTGGAGCCGTCCTTGGGCCATTTCGATGGCCAATCGGTAGGGGCGTTTCGCAGAAAACTTCTCGCAATTTGTGGAGGTCGCCGGGCACGGGTCCATATCGGCAGTGCCAATGACTGCACCCTCGCCATCGATCCATGCGATTGAGAGGGGCAGCACTGTGTCCTTCATCCAGAACGTTCGGTCGGAGTCGGCGTCGAACGAGAACACCATCGCCTCGCCGCCAGCAATCAGCGGATCGGTGCGTTCCGAAAGACCTTGTTGGCGTTCCAGCTCGCTATCGGCCAACCACACGCAATGCTCTTCAACAGTGCCATCGGCATGGCGAATGCGCAGTGTGACTTTGGTGAACCCCTGCGCGCGCAGCGATGCCTCGGCGGTCACCACCGGCTGCTGCGATTGCTCCGTTGACGAAACATCCGAACCGCATCCGCTGAGCAATGCTGCGGTCGCAACAAGCGCGACGACGGCAACGACCGCTCGCCGCTTCATTGGTCAGACCGGAGAAATCGGCGTGCCGTACAAACCAAGTGTTTCGGCCGTACGAGCTTCAAGTGAATAGCTCTCGGCAGCAGACGGGAACCGTCCGGTCCGGACATCGTCGGCATACGCACCAAGAGCGCGAACGCCTTCGGCGCCGAGGTCGGCGTAACGACGAACAAACTTGGGAAGCACGCGGTCTTCAATGCCAAGCACATCGTGGAAGACGAGGACCTGTCCGTCGCATCCGGCCCCTGCGCCGATACCAACGGTGGGAATGTCGATCGATTCAGTAATCATGCGGCCGACCTCGTCGGGCACACCCTCGATCACAATCGCAAAACATCCAGCATGCGCAAGGGCTTTTGCATCTTCAACAAGTGCCAATGCCGCTTCATGCTTGCGACCCTGGACCTTGAAACCACCCATTGCGTTCACCGATTGCGGGGTGAGTCCAATGTGACCCATCACCGGAATCTCGGCATCGATGAGCGCTTCGACCATGGGAAGACGCTTACGTCCACCTTCGAGTTTCACGGCCTGCGCGCCAGCACGAATAAGTGCGGCAGCGTTTGTCACCGTGTCGGCAATCGACACGTGGTAACTCATCCATGGCATATCGGCGACGATCAGCGAAGCCGGCGTTGCCCGAGCAACCGCAGCGGTGTGATGGGCCATGTCAGCAACGGTGACCTGCAGTGTGTCTTCGTAGCCAAGAACAACCATCGCAACGGAATCACCAACAAGGATCATGTCGATGCCGGCAGCATCGGCCATGCGCGCGCCGGGCGCGTCGTACGCAGTGACCATCACCAAAGGGACGTCGCCGCGTCGAACCTTGCGGCCCTGCACCGATGGAACAGTGATTCGCGTGCTCATTGGAGCCTCCTGACCGTCCAGTGCCCCTCGGCTACCGGCGGATGTCCACGACGCTATC
>CAIKHC010000006.1 GCA_903827085.1 uncultured Candidatus Nemicrothrix sp.
CACCTGATCATCGGGAAGAAGTCGAGACACGAAAGAAGCATTGCACACCGTTCATTTCGATGTTTTCTTCGAGTTGCACGAAACAACTAAGTTCTGCCCTTCGTTCCTACCCCCTGATGACAAGCGAGGTGCCTGAAATGACTGACTCGAAGATGCCCCACGGTGGCGCACAACTGGGGGCCATCGATGGCCCGCTCGTGATGATCGGAATGGGCTCAATCGGTCGAGCAACGCTGCCGCTTCTTGATCGCCACATCGCCTTCGACAAGTCGCGCGCGAGTGCGCTTGATCCTCTGGCCGAGCGCAAGCAGTACGCCGATGAATACGGCATCGCCTTTCAACAGGTGGAACTTACGCCGGAGAATTACGTCGAGATCCTCACGCCGCTCCTCACCAACGGTGAAGGACAGGGATTCTGCGTCAACCTTTCCGTCGACACGGGTTCGGTCGACATCATGCGCCTGTGTCGCGAACTCAACGTCCTGTACATCGACACCGTTGTCGAACCATGGCCTGGTCTTTATTACAACCAGTCAATCGATAACGCTGATCGCACGAATCAGTTCTTGCGCAGCCAAGCAGTGGCTGAGCGTCGCCGTTCACCCGGTGGAACAACCGCGGTGTCGTGCTGCGGTGCAAACCCCGGCATGGTGTCGTGGTTCGTGAAGGACGCACTCGTTCGTCTGAACGATGAAATGGGACTTGGGCTTGAAACTCCTGCACCTGCTGATCGCGACGGTTGGTCGCGTTACATGCAGTCGGTTGGCGTGAAGGGTATTCACATCGCCGAACGCGACACGCAACGCGTGACGAACCCGAAACCGGTCGACACGTTCTGGAACACGTGGTCGGTTGACGGTTTCATTTCTGAAGGACTGCAGCCAGCAGAACTTGGCTGGGGTACGCATGAAAAGTGGATGCCTGAGAATGCGCGTCGCTTTGCGGACCCTGAATCTCCAGCGATCTACCTCGAATCACCGGGCGCCGAGACTCGTGTTCGCACCTGGTGTCCGACGCTTGGTGAGCAGTACGGCTTCCTCGTCACGCACAATGAATCGCTGTCAATTTCTGACTTCTATTCGGTTCGTGACGAAAACGGTGAGCTCGTCTTCCGGCCAACCTGTCATTACGCCTATCACCCGTGCAACGACGCAGTGCTTTCGTTCCACGAATTGTTCGGTAACGGCGGACGCAACCAGTCCACCAAGCATGTGCTCGATGAAGACGAGCTTGTCGACGGCATCGATGAACTCGGTGTGTTGCTGTACGGACATGACCGCAATGCGTTCTGGTTTGGTTCACGTCTTTCCATTGAAGAAGCCCGGGCGCTCGCTCCGTACAACACAGCAACTGGTCTGCAGATTTCGTCAGCGGTTCTCGCCGGTGTCGTGTGGGCGCTCGAGAACCCGAACGAGGGAATTGTCGAAACCGACGAAATGGATCATGTTCGTTGTCTCGAAGTGCAGGTTCCCTACCTTGGCCCAGTGGAAGGTCACTACACCGAGTGGACTCCACTTACGCGCCGCCTCGGACTGTTCGTCGACGACATCGACGAGTCTGATCCGTGGCAGTTCCGCAATATCCTCGTGCGCTGATTAGCCCTTTGTTCCGCCTTCGATTTTTGCAATCTCGGAACGATCGACCGTTCCGGGTTGGCCAAGTTCCATTCCTGGTGGAAGTTCAACGTGAAGGTCATGACACGGATCCACCGACAATTCACCTTGTTCAAGCGCGATAGAGATGATGTGGCCTCCGAGTTTTCGGTCGTCTGACAAGAAATGCAGATGATGACCGGGAACTTCGATGCCAGCGGTTGCATCAGGAAAACGAAACCCAACGACCGTTCCGCTTGCGCGTTCGACACGCCACTCTGATTGGTCGGCGACAACTTCGCGCAATGGTTTGTACGGCTTTGTCTGACGTTCGACACTGCGCAGGACGAGGTCAGTGAAGTCGCCATCAATGCGCACGGCAATGACCGGAGCATCTGCCGGAGCCATGTCATCGAGTGCATCGTGGAGTTCGTCGAAATTGAGGGGCGTGTCGGTCGTCAACGTTGCGGTGGGAGCGAATGGCACTACGGCAGCAAAGGGAGTCATAACGGTGGGATCGAGCGCGTGCACGGTTCCATCGGCATGGGCAGACCACGCGTGACCATCAACAACGATGAGCTCGCCGTTGAGCGCCTGCACGGTTCCGATGCCGAGTGTGCCCAGTCGAAGAATTTCGGCGAGTGAGGTATCGCCGTCGTAGCCGCCGGCCATCAGCGCTTCGAGTGTTCCGGCCTGTACGACGGTGTGCTCTTCGGCCGCATCGTGATCGAGACCAGCACGGGTGAGCGCCCGAACATGGAGTGCCCCGATCAGCCGGTCGTCGATGATGTCGCTGGTCATGGGCGAGAGGGTAGGGCCGGTACAGCAACCGGGATCACCGAGCAGCAAGCGCAATGAGCGTGACACAACTATTGTCACAATCTTCGACAAGAGTTAGTTGAGGCACGCCGTGGATATCACCCTTCTTGGCACCGGAAGTCCCATTCCTGATCCAAACCGGGCCGGCCCCTCGACCTTGGTTCGTGCTGCCGATCAGGTGATCTTGTGCGACGCCGGTCGTGGTGTGGTGATGCGGCTCGCAGGCGCATTCGCTGGTCCAGCAGCCCTCTCGGCCATTCTCGTGACGCACCTTCATAGTGATCACCTAACTGATCTCAACGATGTGATCACGACGCGTTGGATCATGTCGACGGAATCGGCACCGATCACGATCTACGGCCCGGTGGGACTCAACTTCGTTGTCACAAAGATGATGGAAATGCTGTCGCTCGATGTGGGCTACCGCATGGATCACCACGACGACTTGAACGAACCGCCGGTGGTGAACGTTGTGGAAGTTACGCCGGGCGACAATTTCAGCATCGGTGACGTCGCTGTTCGTGTTGGCGCAACGAATCACCAACCGGTGGAGCCAACGGTTGCGTTCCGACTTGAACACGCCGGAACCTCGGTTGTGCTTGGTGGCGACGGAATTCCGTGTGCAGCCCTCGATGAGCTCTGCGCTGGTGCCACCGCCTATGTGCAGACGGTGTTGCGCGACGACATCGTGAAGCTCTTTCCGCTCCCGAGATTCCAGGACATTCTCGATTACCACTCAACGGTGGAGCAGGCAGCGCAGACAGCGACCAAAGCAGGTGTGCAAACGCTGATCCTCACCCATTACGTGCCAGGGATTGCCCCCGGGCAAGAGGACGAATGGCGAGCAATCGCGGCGGCCCACTTTTCCGGCGACATCGTTCTCGGTGACGATCTAACGTCCGTCACCATCTGACCGACGCTGCGTGGCGTCGTTGCGGAGGGGGAACGAATGACTGGTCATACCACCGAGAAGAAGCAACTCAATACTGCCGACGGGCCGATGGATATCTTCGTATCGACTCCTAGTGGCGATGTGCGCGGCGGTGTTGTCGTTGTGCAAGAAGCATTTGGTCTTACGGGTCACATTCAACGTGTGTGCGAAGCATTGGCCGACGCTGGCTATATCGCTGTTGCCCCTGCTCTTTTCCATCGATGTGATGATCAGGTATTCGGATACAGCGATTACGACAAGCTCGGCCCTGTCATCATGACGATGACTCGGGAAAGCATTCAGATGGATGTCGACGCGGCATTCTCAGAACTCAATCGACTGAATATTTCCCCCGACAAGATGGCGATCATGGGTTTTTGCTTCGGCGGAACGGTGACTCTTGAAACTGCTGCGCGCTGCGAACTCGCAGCGGCCGTCACCTTCTACGGGGGCGGCTTAGGTGAGAGCCGTTTTGGTCTTGCCCCTGGGATCGAAAGCGCCGCTGGTCTACGCACGCCATGGCTTGGTTTGTATGGCGATCTCGACGAACACATTCCGATTGATGAGGTCGAGCAAGTACGCGTCGCTGCTGCATCGTCGCCTGTCGACACTGAAGTCATTCGTTTCGCCGATGCTGATCACGGGTTTCATTGCGATGAGCGCCCGTCGTTTCATGCGGAAACTTCTTCGGTTGCCTGGGCGCGCACACTCGAGTTCCTCGACGAACAGATGCGTTGAGCTCGTTCGATTCGAACGGGCAGCAAAACGCAAACACCCCCAGCCGGGGGGATGGCGGGGGTGTCGCAAGGCCGTCAGGAGGGGGGATCCTGATTCGGCCATACGGCTCAATGGGAGGGGGGATTCCCAGAGCCGATGACCAAATAGTACGGGGCGAACGCGATTCCAGTCCTGAAAATTCGCCGGTCAGCAGTCACAATGACCCTTGTCACATAAGGGATCGGGGGCTACCAGCCTTGGTGGAGCGGACGACCCTCGGCGAAACCGGACGCGGTCTGGATACCAACGACAGCGCGCTCATGGAACTCTTCGATGGTGCGAGCACCGGCGTAGGTGCAGGAACTGCGCACGCCAGCAACGATCGTGTCGATGAGGTCTTCAACGCCGGGGCGGTCGGCCTCGAGATACAGGCGACCAGAGCTAATGCCCTCTTCAAAGAGTGCTCGGCGCGCTGCTTCGATTGGAGCTTCGTCCTGTGCGGTGCGATTCACAACAGCACGAGCTGATGCCATGCCGAAGTTCTCCTTGTAGAAGCGTCCGTCGGCATCTTGGCGAAGATCGCCAGGTGATTCGTGGGTTCCGGCGAACCAAGAACCGATCATGACGTTGCTTGCACCCGCAGCGAGCGAAAGCGCAACATCGCGTGGGTGACGAATACCGCCGTCGGCCCACACGTGACGACCGAGTGAGCGTGCTTCGGTTGCACATTCAAGAACTGCAGAAAACTGTGGGCGTCCCATTCCGGTCATCATGCGCGTGGTGCACATTGCGCCGGGCCCAACACCAACCTTGACGATGTCGGCGCCAGCATTCACGAGATCGCGAACACCGCCGGCGGAAACAATGTTGCCGGCACAAAGTGGAACACCAAGGTCGAGTGCTTGGATTGTGCGGATGGCATCGATCATCTTTTCTTGGTGACCATGGGCGGTGTCGAGAACAAGAACGTCGACGCCTGCCTCAACGAGTAGGCGGGCTTTGATGGCAACGTCACCATTCACGCCAACCGCAGCGGCGATTCGCATCTTGTTGTTGGCATCGACAGCTGGTTTGTACAGCGTCGAGCGAAGCGCACCGGTGCGAGTGAGAATGCCGACGAGCGCACCTGAGGCATCAACCACTGGTGCCGATCGCCGACGGCTTTCGTGCAGGAGGTCGAATGCTTTCTCAGCATCGAGTGAATCGGGAAGCGTGAGGAGATCGGTCGACATCACTCGGTCGACTCCCGTGAAACGATCGACGTCAACGAAGTCGGCATCGGTGACGACGCCAATAGGACGATCGCCATCAACGACAATGACGGCGTTGTGTGCGCGCTTGGCGATGAGGTTCATTGCCTCACCAACCGTTCCGGCTGGAGAAAGCGTGATGGGTGTGTCGAATACGAGATGACGACGCTTTACCCAGGACACGACGTCGCTCACGATCTCAAGCGGAATGTCCTGCGGTATGACGGCGATGCCACCTCGACGCGCGACGGTCTCCGCCATACGTCGGCCAGCAACAGCAGTCATGTTGGCAACGACGACGGGAATCGTGGTGCCAGTTCCGTCGTTGGTAGTCAGATCGACATCGAGTCGAGAGGAAACATCGGAACGGGCCGGAACCATGAACACGTCATCAAACGTGAGGTCGGCCTCTGGGGTTCTGTCGTGAAGGAAGCGCACGTAGACAGAGGGTAGGCGACGTCAGTAGGGATCGCCCAGTGGATCGTCGTCGAGCCCCGCTGCGGTGGCAGCAAGCATCGCCAATTGGGCGGCTCGGTGGTACACGAGAACGAAGGTTTGCTGTGCGGTGGGCTCAATCGTGCGAAGCGGAGGGTCACCAAGCGACATGACCATGGCCGAGGGATCGGTGGACATGCGTACAAGGGCGGGGTCGTCCGGGAATGCCTCGCCCCAGAACTTCTTCGATGCGGCGCGATCAGCGTTCTGCTTCTTGTTGTTTCCGGCGGGGCGGCGGCGTGTGCGGCTCATGCGATGCTCCTTTCGAGATCATCGTCAGTGTCGGTGAGGAGTTCATCGGTGCGCAGACCCAGCGCCGTTTGCAACTGCGTGGAATCGAGATCGCCAAGCGAACTGGATTTAGGAAGCACGAGGTCGGCGATATGACGTTTGCCAGCAACGACCTCTTCGACACGCTCATCGACGGTGCCAGGGCACATGAGACGATGAGCGATCACGGTTTTGTCCTGACCAATACGCCAAGCGCGATCGCGAGCCTGATCTTCCACCGCAGGGTTCCACCAACGGTCGTACAAGATGACGTGGTTGGCGTTGGTGAGGTTGAGCCCGGTGCCGCCCGCCTTGAGTGACAGCACGAGGGTGCCGGGGCCTTCAAGCGCCTGGAAGTCGGCAACAAGTTGATCGCGTGCACCGCGGGATTGACCGCCGTGGTAGCAACCAACAGGCGTATCGAAACGCGTGGAGAGGTGCTCTGCGAGTTTCTGTCCCCACTCGGCGAAGTGTGTGAACACAAGAGCTCGTTCGCCGGCGGCGTAGACCTGCTCGATGATTTCTTCGAGGCGGGCGAGTTTGCCAGAACGGCCATCGAGTGGTCCGTCGTCGTGGCGGTAGGCCACAGGGTGATTACAGATCTGCTTGAGTGCAGTGATCGCAGCGAGGATGCGGCCATTGCGATTGTCGGCGCCCGATTCGAGGGCAGTGCCAGTGACGAGACTGTCGAGCACTGCTTGGTAAAGACCGATTTGTTCGGGAGTCATCGAACAGTGATCGAGTTCGTCGATGCGGTCGGGAAGTTCGGCGGCAATTGCAGGTTCTGACTTTGTGCGACGGAAGACGAGGATGCCGTTGAGCGCGCGCAGTGCGGTTTCGCCTTGATCGCGCCCGGTCGTACCCGTTGCAGAAAGTTGCGCAATGAAATGGGGACGAGGGCCAACGAGACCAGGATTGGTGAAATCGAGGATGGCCCAAAGGTCGCCGAGTCCGTTTTCAATTGGCGTTCCCGTAAGCGCGAGTCGTGACGACGCGTTGAGGCGACGCAATTGCTGAGCAGTTTCGTTGGCAGGGTTCTTGATGGCCTGTGCTTCATCGAGAACGATGCGGCCCCACGAGATCTTTTCGAGTGCTTCGATGTCGCGAACTGCGGTGCCGTAGGTGGTGATGACGACATCGGCTCGTTCGACTTCGGCGGCGATGTCCTTGTGGTCAGAGCGACCCGCGCCGTGATGAACAACGACAGAAAGCTCAGGAGTGAAACGACGAGCTTCTGCTGCCCAGTTGCCGACAACCGCAGGCGGTGCAATAACCAACGACGGTGCGTCGCTGATGCTGTCGACAAGGTGAGCGAGGATCGTTGGTGTCTTGCCAAGACCCATATCGAGCGCGAGACAGCCGCCAAGGTTGGTGGTGTCGAGGAACTTGAGCCATGCAAGCGCGTCGGCCTGGTAGCTGCGCAGTTCGCCCTTGAAGCCGTCAGGGTTCGAGGCGGGCGCAAGCGAGGCGGTAGAAGCCTTGGCCATGAGATCGGCGGCCCAACCGGAACCGTCGATCGAGACGCCTCCAGCGAGCGGCGAACCATCGAGCCCGAGTGCTTGGCGCAGCATTTCTGCGCCTGTCATTTGCGGCTTCTTTGCGCGTTCGGCGAGCGCTTGCGCGGCAGCAGCAAGATCGGCGTGATCGAGTGCTACCCAGCGGCCGTTTGCTCGAACAAGCGGACGTGCTTCTTTGGCCAAGCGCGCGATGTCGGCAGCGGTGAGTTCGATGTCGTCGAATACTGCGGTCCAGCTGACGTTCGCGAGTTGGTGCGCGCCGACCGAAGTTTCACCGTTGGATTCGGCGAAGATGCGAAGTGACGGTGTGGGCTTGCGGCGTGACAACGCAGGCACGCGCATTTCAAAACCGGCATCGGCAAGAACGAGTCCGATCTTGGACATCAATTCCCATGCTTCTTCTTGGCTCAGAACGACTTCGCCGCGTCGAAGGCTTCCTGGACGCAGGAGCGGCGGATAAAGACGTTCAAGTCGAACAAGATTGCCTTCGAGTTCGCGGCGCTGATTACCGGCGTTCACGAGGGCAACTTCGACAGGAACGAGTTGTTCAGCCTTTCCCGGTGCAAAGACTGCGAGATGCCAAGCATCACCAGAATCGGGTGGGTTGAGTTGAACGATAAGTGGTCGGTAGTTGCGCGACATGACTGGGGTCGCCCAACGTTCGAGTGCGTTGGTGAGTTCGCCAGCAAGACCTGCGGGAATGTCGAATGGGGCTCCGTCGAGTCGAGAGAGGAACGATTCGGCTGCTGCTGCGATGGTCTTGGGATCGTCGGGAACGGCAGGAACTTCGACGCGTCGTGCGGCGTCGTGACAGATGACGTCGACAACTTCGCCGAGAACCGAACGGGCCATGGTGCCGCCGTCGACCGAGGGCGAAAGTGCAGCGACAGCGCCCGGCATGGCATCGCCAATGATGCGAAGGCGATCGGCATCGATAAGTGCGGGCTGCCATGTGACACCGAAGGCACTTCGGTTTTGGTTACGTCGGCCTGTGCGTGACCGTCGGAGCGTTGGGGTCATTGCTCCACGAGCAGCAAGCGACACCGCCCACGCAGCGACGATTGAAAGCCAACGGGCTGAGGGGCCGATTTCGTCTTCAGGTGGATCGGAAGAAAGGGCGAGGAGCCAGCCGAGAACATCGCTGGTGTTGGCTTCGAGCGCAACGGTCTTCTCTCCGCTGGGAAGCGTGACCGGTGAACGTCCACCCCACATTTCTGGCGCGTCTG
>CAIKHC010000007.1 GCA_903827085.1 uncultured Candidatus Nemicrothrix sp.
CACCCCCGTTGGCCGTCGTGGCGGCGGCTTGTCCGATGTGCATCCCGCCGATCTCGGCGCTGCCCCCATCGTTGAACTCTTCAATCGCGTCGATGTTGATCCCGCCCTTGTCGACGATGTCATCTACGGATGCGTCGACACCATCGGCGGACAAGCTGGCGATATCGCTCGCACCGCATGGCTCGTTGCCGGAATGCCACAGCATGTGCCCGGCACCACCATTGATCGCCAGTGCGGTTCTTCACAGCAGGCCGTGCACTTCGCTGCACAAGCTGTCATGAGCGGAACGCAAGATCTCGTTGTTGCTGGCGGTGTGCAGCAGATGTCGCAGATTCCGATCAGCTCGGCGATGCTCGTTGCCGAACCTTTCGGCTTCACTGATCCGTTCACCGGTTCAAAGGGTTGGGTTTCGCGTTACGGGGCTGGCGAGGTTTCGCAGTTCAATAGCGCCGAGATGATCGCCGAGAAGTGGAACATCAGTCGCGACGACATGGAAGCGTTTGCCGTTGAGTCACATGAGCGTGCCATCCGGGCTCGGGCCGAAGGTCGTTTCGAGAATGAGATCTTCGAATTCAATGGTCTCAACTTTGACGAAGGCCCCCGTGAACCGAACTGGGAAAAGATCCGTTCGCTGCAAACGCTCACCGAAGGTGGTCGAGTAACCGCTGCGTGTGCTTCGCAGATTTCTGATGCCGCGGCCGCGATGCTCATCGCTGGCGGAGATGCAGTGAAGCGTCACGGTCTCAAGCCCCGTGCTCGCATTCATCACATTTCAGTACTTGCCGATGACCCGATCTACATGCTCACTGCGCCGATTCCGGCAACCAAACGTGCGCTCGAAAAGACCGGCCTCACCATGGCCGATATTGACCTCGTTGAAATCAACGAAGCATTCGCCAGCGTTGTGCTCGCATGGCAGAAGGAACTCGACGCCGATCTTTCCAAGGTCAACGTGAACGGTGGGGCCATTGCCCTTGGTCACCCACTCGGCGCTACCGGCGTTCGCCTCATGACCACGATGCTCAACGAACTTGAGCGCACCGGCGGTCGTTATGGCCTGCAGACCATGTGTGAAGGCGGCGGACAAGCCAACGTCACCATCATCGAACGCCTGTAGTCACAACAGTTCTATCCAGACGCGACGAAGGCCCGGCATTACGCCGGGCCTTCGCAGTTCTTTGGGCGGCAATCAGTGAGTCATCATGTCGTGCGACATGGTGCCCGGAGTTCCACGGAGACAACCGACGGAATACGGGTATTCGTTGTTGATGACGTAGTGATACATCTCAACCATCTTTCCGTCCCACGGGATCATGCTGGTCCTGCCGTGACACTCATCGAGTTGATCATTCGTGATCCACTCGCCGTTGGCGTCGAGCGGCCCGAAGATGCCGAACCCGTCGACCGCATAACCGAACATCGGTGACTGTTCGCCCGCATTTCCTTGATCAGGCATGCACTTATACGAATAGCCGTGGTAGTGGTACTGCGTGTTGTACGGATGTCCGAAACAAAGGTCAGTCGGAAGCGCCGCATTGGGGTCGTAAAAGTTGAACGAGGAATCAGGAGCCAATTCTGCGTGCCAAGAAGCACCAGTCAGGTGTGACACACCGGTGATAAGCCCATCGAAACACGTAGGAGTTGCATTCACGGTCGGGTTTTTCGGAATGGTGAGTTGGAGGTCATACGGGCCAACTGGAATCTCAGCGGCATTGGCATAGCCGCCAGCGGGAAGCGCTGAGTAGTACTTGTACGCCTCAGTGCCGGGCGCAATCGGAAATGTTCCAATCGGATGGTTCGGAACGCCATTACCCACGAGAATTCGCTGGGTCTCGGTCGTCGTGATCTCGAACTTGGGCTCCATCGTTACGGAACCAGGAACAGTCGGAATCTTTGAAACGTCAATGATTCCGTTCGACGCCCACGGCGTTGACGCAGCCGTCATTGTGAGCGGTATGCAAGTAAAGATCGTGCCCTTCGCTGCAGCAGCCGTGCTCGTTCCAGTGGCAACGGTGCGCAGTTCAGTTGGCGCGATATCAGCAGGAGTTTTGGCCGAGCTCGAAGAATTCGAACTGCAGCCCGCTACTGCCAGTAGTCCTAGAGCGAGCACGACAACTCCCGCTTTCAGGACATTCTTCTTGGCCATCGGTCTTCCTCCAGTTCTCAGCAACCTGCTGATACACGTCGAGATCTTAACCAAAAAAGTAAAGAATCTTCTCTAATTAGCAAATGAGCAGTGAGACGTTGGTCACTACGAGCGCAGCCCTAGGATCAGAGCAATCCTTATGTCGAAAAAGCCGCAGCAAGCCCGAAGCATCGAGTCAACCAACCGCATGCTTGACGCGGCGGAAAGCCTCATGCGCGAGGGCGGCCCTCGGGCGATCACCATCGAGGCAGTCATCGAGCGTTCAGAAACCTCGATGGGCTCGTTCTATGCGCGGTTCGAAAGTCGGGAAGGGCTCTTTCAAGCACTCCATGAACGCTTCCTGAACTTTGTGATCGAAGATGATCTCTTCCAGCAACTTGAAGGCGCGATCGCTCAACCTGATCTGACCAGTGCGGTCCACACATTCATCAGCCGCTTGTATGTGATGCAACAGAAGCATCGAGACTCAGGCGCGTTTTTCATGATCTTCAATAACAGCGACAGCATCATGCGCGAGCAGGGCTCGGAGATAAGCCGTGCTTTCGCCGAACTCTTACATCGACTCGTCAAGGCCCACAGCGCTGAGGTTTCGCACTCGAATCTTCGAGTCGCGAGCGATTTCGCCACGATGCTTATCGTGGGCATAGCTCTTGAAGGGCTGATTCATGAACCCGGCGAATTGACCGGTCGCGCGCGTTCAACAAAGCAGATCATCGACTCAACGAGTCAAGCCGTTGTGGCCTACCTCAAACACGGATGACCGATGTCTTGATTGCCAACCGCGTTAAGCAGAACCGAGTTCTTGTTAGCGCAGCGTGATCAGTCGAGTTCGGCACCGAGCAGAGAGATGAAGCTCACCATCTCACCCGGA
>CAIKHC010000008.1 GCA_903827085.1 uncultured Candidatus Nemicrothrix sp.
AGGGTGGCCGCATCGGCAGCGCGAAGGCACTTCTCGGATCAATGTTGTCTGTGAAACCAATCATTCGCATCACCGATGGTGCAGTGGAAGAAGCGGGCAAGCAACGCACTCGTAAGCGCGCGCTCGAGTGGATGCGCGATCAACTCTTCGCCGAAGGGACCGTCGAAAAGCTTTCGATCCTCCACGGTCAGGCTCCCGACATCGACATTTTCCTCGACATGATCTCCGAGCGTTATCCCCGTGAGCAGATTCGTTTAGGCACTATCGGCGCCGTCATTGGAACTCATGGCGGTCCCGGCGTAATCGGCATGTGCTACCTGCGTCCGTGATTCAACGCTGCTCTAACACCGCGTGAACGCGGACGACACTGGGCCACCACCCGCACAACAAACTGGCCGCGCACTCGCGGGACGCGTTCTCGCACAGCGATACGAAATGCGATCCCAATTAGCGATCGGCGGAATGGCCGAAGTGTGGGAAGCCAACGACCTCGTGCTTGGTCGCGCTGTCGCGGTGAAGATTCTTCATCCCCAGTTCGCGAACGATCCCACTGTGCGGCAACGCTTTCACATCGAAGCAGTCGCAGCTGCACGGCTTGTTGACCCAACAATCGTTGCGATTTATGACACTGTCGACCTCGACGGATGCGACGCGATTGTCATGGAACTTGTTCGCGGTCGCACGTTGCGCGACTTTCTCGACGAGCGCGGCGCACTTGATCCGATCGAAGTCATCCACATTGGCGCTGAAGTTGCCGCAGCACTCGCGGTCGCGCACAAAGCTGGCGTCATTCATCGTGACATCAAGCCTGCGAATATTCTTCTTTCCGATGATGGCCGCGTTCTGGTAACCGACTTCGGTATCGCCAAGGTTCTCGATGAACCCGACCTCACACGTACCGCTCAGGTTCTCGGGACCGTGAAGTACCTCGCTCCCGAACAGGTTGAGGGTGGTCCGGTCGATGGTCGAACCGATCTCTATGCACTCGGAGCCGTTCTCTACGAAGCGGTGTGCGGTGACGCACCGTTTCGCGCTGAAACTCCCGCAGCGCTCGCGCTTGCTCGCATGCATCGAGATCCCACGAGACCATCACTCGTCCTCAAGGAAATTCCTGCAGATCTGGAAACAACAGTGATGCGCGCGATGTCTCGCGCTCCTGGTGATCGCTTCGCTTCTGCAAATGACATGCGAGCCGCTCTCCTCTCAACGCGGCTCGATGTGTTGGCCGATCCTGAAACAGCGTCCGCAGCGATCGAAGTTCCCGCTCGACCTCCGCGAGTAAAGCGAGGATGGTCGGGGGTTATCGTCACACTCGTTGTTGTCGGGGTACTCCTACTCATTGCGTTGCTCGTCGCAAACACCGATGCCGGTCGGACCTTTCTTTCCAATCAACCAACAACGACGACCACAACACCGCGACAACTGGCGATCTCAACTGCGCATTCGTTCGACCCCACCGACCGAACCGGTTTCGAAAACGAGTCCGCTGCCATGAACGCCGTCGATGCGGACTCGCTTACGTCGTGGTCGACCGAGGTGTACACCTCGCGCACATTTGGAAACCTCAAAGCCGGCGTCGGACTTGTGATTGATCTCGCTGCCGAAGGCATCGTTGGCTCGATTGCAATCGACTCACCATCGAGTGGATGGTCGGTTGAGGCCTATGTCGCCACCGGCGCACCAACCACGCTGCTCGGTTGGGGTCCAGTCGTTACCTCGGCAACCGACATCAGAGGTTCGGTAACTCTCGACCTCCACAAGGCGCAGGGCAACGCGATTCTGTTGTGGATCACCGAACTCAAGGAA
>CAIKHC010000009.1 GCA_903827085.1 uncultured Candidatus Nemicrothrix sp.
AAGCTGAATTTTGCGGTCGTATTGATCGCTCCAGAACCACGGGATCGGGTCGAAAACAACAGGGGTTTCGCCACTTGCCTCTGCAAGTAGCCGTCGGGCTGCGGCTTCACCGCCGGCAATAGCGGTTTCCCAGTGTTCGACGCGAAGCATGCGCCCAAATCGAGCGCTTGGGTATCGAGCGATATCGCCCGCAGCGACAACGCCGGGAGCAGCGAGGAGCGTGTTGTCACAAACAACGCCATCGTCGAGCGTGAGCCCCGAACCTTCAAGCCAGTCGACATTGAGGGTCACGCCGATACCCACGACAACGACCTCGGTTGCGACCGATGTTCCATCAGTCAGCGCAACTCCGACCACTTTCTCGACACCATCAACAATTTCGGTTTCAAGTTGCAGAACGCCAGTGCCGAGTCGAAGGTCGACACCGTTTTCGATATGCACCTGCGCACAGACTCGCCCCATCTCGGCGCCAAGAATCCGCTCAAGCGGCAACGGCATCGCCTCGACAAGCGTGACCTCGATGCCTCGCTTACGACAGCTCGACGCGACTTCAGCGCCAATAAACCCAGCGCCAATCACAACGACTCGTGAAGGACCAGCTTCGAGTTCCGCTCGTAACGCAAGACTGTCGGCCAACGTGCGAACAACATGAACTCCTGCGATACCGGCGGTGTCTGGCAATCGGCGAGCAGATGCACCACTCGCGATGATCAATGAATCGAACGCCGTGTTCGCAACTGTCCCATCGGCGCCTTCGAGCGTGATCTGACGTGCGGCCAGGTCGACAGCCTTGGCCCGCACTCCCAGACGGAACTCGAGGTCGAGATCCTCCTTGCCGGCCGGCAGGAGAATCTTTTCGGGCTCCCACTCGCCGGTCAGCATCTGCTTCGACAAAGGGGGCCGGTCGTAAGGGCGCTCGGAATCTGCGTCGACAACGATGATCGAGCCAGTGTGCCCCTGAAGCCGAAGGGTTCGAGCCGCGTTGATGCCAGCAAGAGACGCGCCGACGATGACAGAGGTGGAGTTCATGGATCAGATTGTGAACTGAGCGGCGAACGTCGCCGTTCGGTGTTCAGTCCTCGGCGATGGAGATGGCCTGCTTGGGGCAACGCTGCACTGACTCTTCCATCTTGGCGCGCATGGATTCAGGCGGGTTCTCGTCGAGGACGTACAGGAAGTCGTCGTCACGAACCTCGAAGATCTCTGGGGCGATGCCCATACAGACGGCGTTGCTTTCACACAGATCGAAATCGACCACGATTCGCATGACGGTCCCCTTCTCAGAGCGATGACAATTGATGGATCGGGGGCGAGCGCCTCCGCACTGCCATCTTGCCCCATCTGCCACCGTCGGGGTGACGAGGGCCCTGACGGCGTGACAGATTAGTAGGCATGACCGAAATTGCTCCCCTTAAAGGAGTCCGCATCATCGAGGCTTCGATGCTCGGACCCGCCGCTGTCACTACCAATCTCGCCGAACTCGGCGCCGACGTCATCAAGGTCGAAGCCCCCGGGGGCGACTATGGCCGTCAGATGACATGGCCCATCGTCGAAGACACGTCGTTGCTCTTCCTCCACTGCAACCGAGGGAAGCGTTCGATCGTGCTCGACCTCCGGACCGAAGAAGGCGTCCAAGCATTCAAGGAACTTGCCGCCGATGCCGACGTTGTCGTCGAGGCCATGCGTCCGGGCGCGCTCGCACGTCGAGGCCTTGGCTACGAAGACCTGAAAGCCATCAATCCCAAAATCGTGTTCATGACAATTAGTGGCTACGGGATGACCGGGCCCTACCGCGATCTGCCGAGCCATGGAATTGCCTACGACACATGGGCAGGCATTATTGAACCCGCCTACGACGAAGAGGGTTACTGCTACATCCCGCCGCATATCTCTATTGGCATCAACGCTGGGCCGATGTTCGGCGCGCTGGGCATCCTTGCGGGAATCATCAAGGCCCGCGCCACAGGCGAAGGTTGCTATATGGAAATTGCGCAGTCCGACGCCGCAGCTGCGTTCGACTGGTACCGCAGCGAGTCATTCAAGGCCTACGAACGGCCGCAATCGGAAGTTACCGGGAACAAGGCCGACAACTACGAACGACGCGCGCCAGGCACCGCTGGCATGAAAGAAGGCGTTCGCTATCAGATGTACGAAACCTCTGACGGACACATCCTCTTCATGGCATCGGAACAAGAGTTCTGGAAAAACTTCTGCAAGGGAATCGGCCGCGACGACCTCTTCGAGAAGTTCCCCGGGTCGAAATACGCCGACCATGCTCGCAACAACCGCGAACTCCTCGCCGAACTCACAACGATCTTTAAGACGAAGACTTCGAAAGAGTGGATGGACTTCGGCGGCGAATGGAATACCCCTCTCGCTCCGGTGAACACTCCGTCCACCATGCAGGACGATCCTCAGTTCCAGGACCGCATGCCTTGGATTTCGAAAGAAATCCTTGGCGCTGACATGTTGCCGAACCCAGTCAAGATCATCGGCGGCGAACTTCCGATTCCTCGCAAGGCTCCCGAGTGCGGTCAGCACAGCGATGAAATCCTCAGCGAGGTCCTCGGCTACGACGCGGCCCGGATTGCGGAACTGCACGAAAAGGGCGTCCTCGGCTGAGTCCGCCTGACGAACTTCTCCCGCCCCCGACGGACCTGGTGGCGGGAACAACGCCGGCGCGTCATGTCTCGCGTCTGCGAATCCTTGGTCGCGTTGTTTTTCTCGCCGTCATGGCATTCGCGTTCTACGGACTCGCACCAAGGCTGCTCGATATGTGGGACCAAGTCCCAGAACTTCGAACAGTCAGCATTTATTGGTTCGTTGCCATTCTCATTTGTGAGGTTGGTTCCTACGTGTGCGCATGGGATCTCACTCGCATCGCGCTTCCGCGAGTGTCGTGGTTTGTCGCCGCTACAGCGCAACTCACTTCGAACGCGGTCGCCAAAGTCGTTCCGGGAGGCGCAGCCATAGGCGCAGCCACGGGGTTCAGAATGTTGTCGGTCTCCGGAATCGACAAAGGTTCCGCTGGGGCCGCACTCACCGCGACGTCAATCATTTCCAATGGCGTCCTGCTCTGCCTCCCGATGGTTGCCCTTTTCCTTTCAATCCTCGGAGCTCCCATCCCAGACGGGATGATTCATGTCGCGTGGGGCGGAGCAGTGCTCGCCGTCGTTCTCTTCGGCTTTGCGTTCTCACTTGTTCGTTTTGATCGACCAATTCACTGGTTTGCCAAGACCATTACGACGGTTGCCGGATGGATCAACAAGCGTCGTGGCCAAGCAGGCGGGCCGACCGTGGAAGGAATCGTCCGCCAGCGCGACCAAATGGTGAGCAGCCTCGGCGCTCGATGGCGCGCTGCACTTCTCGCCGCGGTTGGCAACTGGTTGCTGGATTACTTCGCGTTGGTCTGCGCTCTCAAAGCGTGTGGCGTGCACCCGCGTCTGAGTTTGGTTTTGCTTGCCTATGCCGTCGCGGCCGTGCTCGGCATGATCCCGATCACTCCGGGTGGCGTGGGATTCGTCGAGGCCGGTCTCACTGCCATGCTTGTGCTCGCTGGCGTTCCTAGCGAGAAGGCACTCCTCGCCGTCCTTGCCTACCGCATCGCCTCCTACTGGTTGCCGCTGCCAGCCGGCCTTGGGGCCCATCTCGTGTTTCGCCACCGATATGGCAAGAAATCGGCCCTGTCGGAGACCGACGCCACCCCCTCTTCCTGACCCGAATCAACCGGCCCGGGAAAAGTTGCTCACACATCGGCGTTTCCTGCCGACAAGACAGGAAAGACCACACGGTGCACCGACATCACCTGTCAGGCACCGAGAGCACAAAGGAGCCTCCCATGGCTATCGCAACGCTTTCGAACGTGCCCACTACGGCGGGGCCAGATCCCACCGTTGCCCAACAGCCTGAATTCGATCTCTCTCGTCTGCAACGGCGTGCCGATTCCTTACGTCAACTCGCCCGTTCTGTCGACCCGATCCTGGCCATGTCCTATCGGCGCCGCGCATGCGAACTTGAACTTGAACTCTGGATTCACATCGTTCGGAGCGGACTGCCACCACAGGATTCGCCTCTCGCAGCGTAGGAACGATCAACGCGTGTCGTTCCATGTCCTAGATTCGCTTCGTTCAACTTCTTGAAGGAGCGACGGACCCTATGGGATTCCCCACCGACATCAACATCATCGAAACCTTTGTTGGCATGCCAAGCCGCAACCGCAAAGAGGTCTACAAGTTCCTCGCCCCCCATCTGCGCGATCAGGAGTCAAAGGACTTTCGCTTTCCTGCGCAGTACATGTTCAAGGACGTTCCGCCCGACACCGAAGAAGGCGTCGACCCAGTTGCGCTCCTCATCGACAACTTCGAACGCCACAACATCGAAAAAGCAATGCTCGGGTACAACCCGAATAACCCTGATTGTCTTCGTGCACTCACCGAGCATCCCGATCGATTCTTCACCTGCTTCGAATTCGATCCCACCGACGTCATGCCTGGTATCGAGAAGATCCGCGAAGTTCATGCAAGCGGTGTGAATCTCCGAGCCATCAGCACCTTCCCTGCCGGCTACCGCACACCGTTGAACGACAAGAAGATGTATCCGTTCTACGCGCTCGCTGTGGAACTTGACCTTCCCATCTTCTGCTGTGTCGGCATTCCCGGCCCCCGAGTTCCGTTCGCACCGCAGCATGTCGAACTCATCGATGAAGTTATGTACGACTTCCCCGACCTCACGTTTGTCATGCGCCACGGCGCCGAGCCCTGGACCGAGCTCGCCATGAAGCTCATGCTCAAGTGGCCGAACCTCTACTACTCAACCTCCGCGTTCGCGCCGAAGCACTATCCGAAAGCCATCGTCGACTACGCCAATAGTCGTGGCGCCGACAAGGTCATGTACGCCGGCTATTTCCCAGCAGGCCTCAGTTACGACCGCATCTTTGAAGAACTCCCGAAGGTTCCGTTCAAAGACGAGGTGTGGCCAAAGTTCCTCCGCGAGAACGCGAAGAAGGTTCTGAAGCTCTAGGCCTTCAGAATTTCCTTCCAGGGAAGGTCTTTGTCGGGCGAGACGTCACGCGGAAGGCCAAGAGCGCGTTCAGCGATCATGTTTCGGTGCACCTCGGTTGTACCGCCACCGATTCGTGAACCGAACTGACCCATGTGAACCGACTGCCAGAAACCGTTCTGCGGAGCGTCGGACTTATCGAGCATTCCGTCCGGACCTTCGAGTTCAAGTGCGAGGTCGTATCGCTTTTCGGCGGCCTGCACCATGAAGTTCTTCATCACCGATGGGTCAGGAGGATTTCCACGACCGTTGAGGATGAATGACTGCATGCGCAGTCCGAGAAGTTGCAACATGCGCTCGCGCGCATAGGCGTCGGCCAACCGCAAACGGATATCGGGATCCTCAGTACGTCCATACTTGCGAGCAAGACCGAGTACGCCTTCGAAACCATTTGAACCGCCAGCGCCGGAACCAATCATGCCGGCTTCGCTGCTCAACACCGTTCGGGTAACTGCCCATCCTTCGTTGATCTCGCCAACAACGTTCTCGACAGGAATCATGACGTCGTTGAAGAAGACCTCGTTGAAGTGCGCCTGACCAGTCGACTGCACGAGCGGACGAACTTCGATGCCCGGAGTGGCCATGTCGACGAGGAAGAACGTCACGCCCTTGTGCTTCGGCACATCGGGATCGGTACGTGTAACGAGGATGCCCCAATCGGCGAACTGCGCTTGGGTGTTCCACACCTTCTGGCCATTGACAATGAACGAATCGCCGTCACGCACTGCACGGGTTGAGAGCGCTGCGAGATCGGAGCCAGCACCTGGTTCAGAGAACAACTGACACCAGTTCACCGAACCATCGAGAAGGCCCGGGAGAAATCGCTGCTGCTGTTCGGGAGTTCCATGGCGCATGATTGGCGGACCAACCAGCGACTGCACCGCACCGATAAACCCTGCGGTGACGTCGTACTTCGATGCTTCTTGACCGAAGATCACCGAAACCGCAGCGCTGTCACCGCGGCCACCAAACGACTTTGGCCAAGTGATCCCAGCCCATCCGTTCTCCGACAGCACCTTCTGCCATGCGCGACAACGTTCCATGTAGGCACGGGCGGCTTCTTCGGAATCGTCGACTGGTCCGCGGGACCAATCGGATTCTGTGCCGGTCTTGAGTGTGGCGTTTGCATCGAGGAACGCCCGGATCTCGGCCCGGAGTTCTGCTTCTTCTGGAGATTCGTCGAAGTTCACGAAATCTGACTCTAGATGCGGTCGACAGCCCCGTTGAACGAGGACCGACGGCGCCGGGCCGTAGTCTCAGCACAATGCGATCTCACCCCAGACCCCCAAGCGATCGCGCTTCCCGGCAGACCAGTTTCGGCCGCCGTCGATGTGCCCTCGTTCTCGCGATCGGCGTCTTTGCGCTGCTCGCTGGTTGTTCGGGCGGTTCCTCGGCGGGTTCCGACGAGTCCGCCACAACCTCGACCGTCGCTCCTCCTGAAGCGACCGCCACCTATGTGGATCCGGCCACCCCGATCACGACCACAGTCGGCAAGGAATTCGCGATCATGCTGCCGGCCGATCCCGGTTCAGGGTGGCGCTGGGTGCTTGCCCCGATCGACAACTCCCGTCTCATCGCTCTCGGCTCCCGTTTCAGCGATGACCCAGACCTGTTACGCAAAGCCGAGAGCGCAACGACAACGACGACCAGAGTCCGGGCGGGAAATCTCACGACGAGTTCAACAACGCAAACGACACTTCCGGCAGTCCTACCGCTCGTCCAGATCATTTCGTTCGCGGGTCGCGCCGTTGGCCCCGCAACAATCTCGTTGAGCTACAACCAAATAGCGGGCGTTCCACAAGCCCAAAACAACGTGGCGATATTCACCGTGCAGGTCGTTCCTGCGACGCCGCCAACAACAGCTTCAACGACCACAACAATCAACTGACCGAATCAAGGGTCCTCGTTACTCCCCTGTTTCCTGCGACTTCCGTTCCGATTCCAGTTTCGCTTGATCACCGCCAAGGACGAATCCAGGAGCCACACCCTCGTCGTAATCGAGCGGACGCATCGCAAGATCGATCGCCGTCCAGAGTGTGCGTGAATAGGGGAAGAAAAGGAACGGCACAACGAGTGCTGATGCAGCCGTTGCTCCACCAATGATCCACATCGGCGGATCAGGCCATGTCGCAGCAACGCTGATGATCAGGATCAAAACGACAACCAGCTGCACAAGGCAGATATTCAAAAACCACGACCCGAGCCAGTGCCCCGGGAGTCGGCCGAAAACCAAACCGCATTGCGGGCACT
>CAIKHC010000010.1 GCA_903827085.1 uncultured Candidatus Nemicrothrix sp.
CGCGACAAGAAGGGCAAGAAGAACAAGGACCGTTCAATCGGTGTCGACTCAACCCGCTTGTACTTCCCCATCGGACGCTCGGCGCAGGTGCGCCCCGGAGACCTCGTCGGTGCCATCACCGGCGAAACTGGTCTCGCAGGCAAGCAAATTGGTTCCATCGAAATCGCTGACAAGTTCTCGCTGGTTGAAGTCCCAGAGAAGTCAGCGGACGACATCATTCGGGCAATGAAGAAGACGACCATCAAGGGCCGCAAGGTTGTCCCGCGTCGAGAGCGTTTTCAGCGTTTCGAACGCTGATGAACTGAGTATTCAGGCCTCTACGCTTGAACCATGTCAGACAACGTCATTCTCCAAACGGTTCCCCTCGGCCTGCACTGGCCCACAATCGATCCGTTCCTCTTCTGCGCGCATCACGACGACAACTATCCGGCGGGGAACTCGCAACTAGGTCCTGATGCTTCGCTTGAGGGCCGGAACATCGGATCGGACTTTGAGGGCATCGACGGATGGCGTATGTACCACGGGTCGGTCGTCCCCGGCTTTCCGCAGCATCCTCACCGCGGTTTCGAGACCATCACCTATGTGCGAGAAGGAACCTGCGATCACTCAGACTCTCTTGGGGCCATCGCTCGATTCGGTGAAGGTGATGTGCAGTGGCTCACCGCAGGTTCAGGCATCGTGCACTCTGAGATGATGCCGCTGCGAAATCAATCGCAACCAAATCCACTTGAACTTTTTCAGATCTGGTTGAACCTTCCCGCTGCCGACAAAATGTGCGATCCCTCGTTCACGATGCTCTGGACCGAACACGTTCCGAAAATTCGTCGCATCGATACCGATGGTCGTCTGGTTGAAGTTGTTGTCATCGCCGGCGCCTTCGGCGAAACCGGTCCTCTCACTCCTCCCTCGGATTCCTGGGCCTCAAAGGGTTCCGCCGACGTCGCCGTTTGGCATCTTCATCTTGATCCAGGAACGTCACTAGAGCTCCCTCCCACACGATCGGCAGAGACCATTCGATCGCTCTATGTCTTCGATGGCGACGGCGTGCAGATCGGCGATACGCATTTGGGATGCGACACCGGTTCGGTGCTTCGCTCTACCGAATCCACACCGCTTCACTCCTCGGGCGGTGCTGATTGCCTCGTGCTTCAGGGTCGCCCAATTGGTGAGCCCGTTGTGCAGCAGGGTCCATTCGTGATGAATGACGAAGCGGGCCTGCGCCAGACGTTCATCGATTACCAACGCACAGGATTTGGCGGATGGCCATGGCCGGTCGATGGCCCCGTACATGCCGCAGACCGCAAGAGGTTTGCGGTGCATCCCGATGGTCGTGTCGAAGAACCGATCGAAGCCAACACCGCCCCCACGTGACCCGATAGCGTCAGCGGCGCAGAATCAATCGCAGTTGTTCCGGGGGGATCAATGGCACACGAGACACGAAGCGACATCGACCTTCTTGATGGCGAGTGGTACGCACGCCAGCCCTATGAACAATGGGCGTGGATGCGCGACAACGCGCCGGTCTACTGGGATGAACCCAACCAAGTTTGGGGCATCACTCGGTACGAGGACGTCCTCGCTATCGAGAAAGACGCGAAGACCTTCTCGTCGATGCGATCACCACGACCCCACGGCGAAGCACTGCCAATGATGATCTCCATGGATAACCCAGAGCACCAGCGTCGTCGTTCTCTGGTGAATAGGGGCTTCACACCGAAGAAGGTGCAGGGGCACGAAGAAACAATCCGAAAGATCTGCTCGAAACTCATCGACGATGTTTCCGCCAAGGGTGAATGCGATTTCGTATGGGACATCGCCGCCCCTTTGCCTCTCCTACTTATCGCCGACATGTTGGGTTTTGAACCCGACGCCTATGACGACCTCTTGCGATGGTCTGACGACATGATTCGCGGAACAACCGGCACGCCTACACCCGAGGTGCAACTCGCAGCCCTAAATGCAGGTATCGAATTCCGCGAGTATCAGTTACGAGTGATCGCCGATCGCCGTTCTCGTCCGCCTCAAGATGATCTCATCAGCACGTTGGTGAACGCCGAGATCGATGGACACAAGCTTGACGATGAATCGATCGTGAGCGAGACCTTGCTCATTCTCATCGGCGGGGACGAAACCAGCCGTCATGTCATCACATGCGGAATGCTCGCATTGCTTGAGTTCCCCGACCAGCGAGCTCTGCTCGCTCAGCAGCCGGGCCTCATCGAGACAGGCGTCGAGGAACTCTTGCGCTGGGTATCTCCGATCAAGAACATGTCTCGAACAGTGACTGCGCCAGTCGATATTCACGGCGAACACCTCCGAGAGGGTGACCAAGTGATGCTGTTCTATCCATCAGCAAACCGCGATTCCCGTGTTTTCGAGAACCCCGACCAGCTCGATGTGCGACGCAGTCCCAACCCTCACCTCGCGTTTGGCTTTGGGCCCCATTTCTGCCTAGGCGCATCACTTGCTCGGCTTGAGTTGAAGGTCATGTTCGAAGAGCTGCTGCGTCGGCTCCCCGATATTCAACTCGCTTCTGCAGAACCGCTTGAGTTCCGAGCTTCGAACTTCATCAGCGGCCCAGAATCAATGCCCGTCCAATTCACTCCTTCGAACTAAGAGGCGTTTCACATGACTTTTCATCCCGATGAAGTACGCGCTGCCTACGACAACTTTGTTGCAGTTGGAGACAGTGGCGACTGGAATGCGTGGGCAGACCTTCACACTGTCGATGGACTATGGGTCGAGCATCACCTCGGAACCTTCCGGGGCCGCGAGGAAATTCGAAAGGCAATCGTTGATGTGATGGCACAGGCGCCATCGACCATGGAATTTCCCATTGAGTGGGTCGTCATCGATGGCAACCGTGTCGTGTACTACCCGTGGCAGGTGCTGCCCCACCCGACCGGTGGCGAACCATTCCGCTTTAGCTGCATCACGATCCTTGAATATGCCGGAGACGGTCAGTTCTCCTACCAAGAGGACGTGTACAACCCCACTGAAGGTGAACGCGTCTTTGGGCAGTGGATAGCCGCTGGTGGCCGCCTCCCGGGGCAGGGTTAATCGTTAACGACTGAGCGTGACACCGGCGGCACTTGCTGCCTGTCCGTACCAGTCCGCAAGTGAATCCACTGTCTCGTGAGCATTGAGTCCGCTGGGATTCGGAAGAATCCAGAGCTCGGAGCCTTCGAACCTCTCTTCGGCGCGTCCAATCACTACCTTCGCGTTCCCGAACGCTTGCCTATAGGCCGTGACGCCGAGAATGGCGACCACTTTTGGATTCCTCATGCGGACGAGTTCGCGAAGCAAGTTGCCGCCATCGAGAAGTTGTTGTTTCGACAATTCGTCGGCCCTGGCGGTGGCTATCGGGCAGATGTTTGAGATTCCGATTCCCTTGCGCTCGAATTCAGTACGAACATCGGGTGGCAGTCCACACGATGCATCGACGTCAGTAGTGGTGATGCCTGAGCGATACAACGCCGGCCAAAACCTATTGCCGGGACGAGCAAAATGGGCATTCACCGCTGCGGTCCACAGTCCCGGGTTGATGCCAACGAACAGAAGACTGATCTTCTTGGGAAGAACATCATCAACCGTGTGCCCGTGGAACGACGCCAACTCCTGCTTCGTCGGTCGGCGACCTTCTATGAACTCGTGCCGCTGCGTCACAGCGTTCAGATCGCTGCAATGTCTGTCGGTGAGAGCTTTCGATTTTCGATGTCGAGAAAGCCATCACTCGAGGTGTAGGTATCTTCGCCGGTGAACAACCCGTCGTCTCCGATAGGCCACAACACGCACATTCGCGCTTCGTAGAGATAGTGCGCATCGATGTCATCGACAGGTACTCCGCGTGCGGCGAGAGTTGCACCCGGATACGCCATACGCATTGTTCCCTCGGTCACGATGCAATGCCGGTCGACTACCAGCCATTCGGTATCCAGCTGCAATTTCTCAGCACCCGAAGCAGCGAAATCCTCATAGAACTTTTGCACTGTTGACTTTCCAATGAGATCTCCACCGCCGTTTGGGATCGAATGCATGTGGTAGTGCGCATGCTCTGAAACTGTCGCCATGAGCTTTTCCATGTCGAGGGATGCTTCGGCCTGTTGATGTTGCAACAGCAATTCGAGATTGCGACGCAAAACCGGGTCAGTTTCGACCTTGAGACGCTCTTCTACCTTTTCCCACGTGACTCGTTGATCGATAACCATGTCCCCTCCTGCGGATTGTCTGCTCTCAGTTGTAGCCGAATCGCACAGCTACATCCCGAGTTTGTCGACACGAACCGGCACGCCTGAGGCTCGAGGCATTGCCGTCAGTGGGTCGACATCGACGCGAGAACTGGTCAGGGTTCCCGTGAGCGAGCCCGGGTGTCCATGGGTTACCGAAACAACCCCAGGGCGGAGGGTTTCATCGATCCCTGCAGTCGCCACCAGCGAGCCGTGATCAGTCGTCAGTGCCACCCAGTCGCCGTTGACAATCCCCCGGTCCGATGCATCGTCGGGATGAAGGACAACCACTGGTTCGTCGCCCGAACCCGCGAATCGGACAGAGTTGCTCCATGCCGATTCCCGGCGAGGTACGAGCAGGAGACCAACCTCAGGACCCTTGTGTAGCGCCAGACGCTCGACAAAGGCCTCAGGTGCGATTCGCCAGCGACTGTCGACAAGCATTCGCTCCCGTACCCAGCCGTAGGTCGGCGGCAGATCAACACCGCGGGAACCAGCGCTGATCACATCGGATGCATCGAGTGGGCCGTGTCCAAGCAGCCCAGCCAGAATGCCCTCGTCGGAAAGGGCATCGAGAGGAGCGCCGCCGAACATCGGCCGCTCAGACCTTGCCGCAAGCGACCCAAGAATCCACCATACGGGGCGCCGGTCCGCGTCGGGCTCAACAACTGGTGCCGTGAACTGCATTCCAGAACGAAATGCCACCTGTTCAGCCAAGGTGAGATCAGCTCGCTCGAGTTGCCCGACTGCCGGAAGCACATGCGTCGCGAGGTCGCACAGTTCTGTATCGGCCACATCGATGACAACAAGCGCATCGAGCAACGCGGCGGCCTGACGAAAGCGGTCCGGTTCAGGGAATGCGGAAAGCGGGTTGCCGCCGGTCACGACCAGGACCTTGAGTCTTCCCGCTTCGATTTCATCGACCATCGCAGCAACCGGAAGTTGTCCGGCAATCCGCACCAACTCAGGGCGCGAAGAAGGGCCGTCGAGGGTGACAGCGCCCGGACGAACCGGGGACAACCGGTTCACAACTCCTTCGTTGAAACGCATCCCACCGATCACGTCCAGCGAATTTGTCATGGCCAAAAGAACCCAACGCAGCCACTCAACGAGAATGCCGTCGGTTGCCATGGTCGTTCCGGTACCGCAAAACATTGCAAGGCGACCAAAGTTCGAACGGAGCTGCGCAACGAGTTCGTCGATCAACTGGCGACTGCATCCTGTGGCAATTTCAGCGGCATCAAGTGAAAACGGAAGTACAGCCTGAGCGAGTCGATCGATGTCAGTTTCATGACACGTCGCGGCAAGAGAATCGCGACACCGCTCGTCGGCGAAAAGTTCGCGCACAAGGGCGGCAAGCAAAATGACGTCGGAGCCCGGTCGGACTTGGAGATGATTGTCGGAGAGCGCTGCCGATTCGGTTCTCCGAGGATCGATTGTCCAAACCTGCCCGCCAAGGGCCTGATTCTCGCGAAGTCGACGCACGGGATCGGCCAACGTGGTTCCGTAACCATGCGACACAACAGGGTTCGTTGCCAGCAGAACCAGCAACCGCGAATGTTCCGGTTCCCACACAGGATTCAACATCGGATGACCAGCGACTGCCTCGGCAGCAACGAGCACAGGTGCATTGTCGACAGTGGCCGCCGTGTAAAACGATGAACTTCCCACCGACCCCATCCACATTCCGCAAGAAACTTGACCGGCGGAGTCATAGGCAAGTCCCGTCGCGAGATAAAGACCTATCGAGTCTGCTCCATCGATGCTTTTGGCCTCATCGATGGTGGTCGCGAGATCATCAAGCACTTCGTCCCAACCAACCGTTCTGCCGCGAAGGCGCGGATGATCAAGTCGATGTGGGGAGTGATGCCATTGCGGAAGTGCTCTCCCCTTTTCGCAGGTGTAGCCGCGAGACACCGGGTGATCTGCATCGCCGCGCACTTTAACGATCTGACTCTCGTCAACGGTGACCACGATGCCGCAGGCTGCGGCGCAAATTCTGCAGAAAGAAAGATGTTCAGACACTGGGGCTGTTCAACGCTCGTCGAGAATCGATGGGTCAGCGCGAAGTTCAAGCCGCGCCATCGCTTCCCAAAACCCGATGAAGCC
>CAIKHC010000011.1 GCA_903827085.1 uncultured Candidatus Nemicrothrix sp.
ATCACGCAGCAATACGTGAAGAACGTTTACCTCACCCAAGAACGCACGATCACCCGAAAGATCAAAGAAGCGGCGCTTGCGGTGAAGGTTGAACGTGAACTTCCGAAACAGGAAATTCTCACTCGCTACCTCAACACGATTTATCTCGGCCGCGGCGCCTATGGAATCGAGGCAGCAACTCGCGCCTACTTCGGCAAGGACCTCGATCAAATCTCGTTGCCCGAAACCGCCTATCTCGCTGGATTGATTCGCTCTCCCGAAACCGCCGATGCGAAGTTGCCAGAGAACGATCCGAAAGCTCAGCGCAGCCGCCAAACCGCAATCGAGCGGCGCGCTTCTGTACTTGACGCAATGGTTCTGACCGGCGCGATTACGACAGAGGAAGCAATCGCAGCGAAGGGAAATGACTGGAGCGACGTGCTGGTTCGCAGCACGAAGAACAGTTACGGAAATGTCGCCCGTACCGAGTGGGGCACGGAGTACTTCGTCGATTACGTGCGTCATTGGCTGATCACCGAGGGTGGGTTTACCGACGCGCAGGTCTATGGCGGTGGACTTCGTGTGTACACGACACTTGATTTAGAAGATCAGGGTGCTGCAGCGTTGGCGATTACGTCAACGCTGAATCGACCGAATGATCCGGCTGCGGCGTTGGTGTCCATTGATGACGCTGGTGCAGTGCGGGCAATGATCGGCGGACTCGATTTCGGCGGATCGGGCAAGTATTCAAAGGTGAATCTCGCTGTCGGTGTTGAAGGTGGTGGGGCCGGCCGCCAAGCAGGATCAGCGTTTAAGGCATTCACACTGGCCGAAGCAATGAACCAAGACATGCCGATGTCGAAGTCGTACGACGCACCGTCGCGAATTTCGATCCCGAAGGCTGACGGTGGCCGCGATTGGAGCGTCGGCAATTACGCCGATGCCGGACTTGGGCAACTCGATCTCATCGCGGCCACGATGCAATCTTCGAATACGGCCTATGCCCAATTGATGGTCGATGTTGGTCCGAAGAACGTCGCTGACCTCGCAACGCAAATGGGAATCACAAGCCCGCTTAAAGCGGTACCTGCGCTGACACTGGGTACGAGCGAAGTATCGGTTTTAGACATGGCTTCGGGTTATTCGACATTGGCCGACAACGGTGAGCACATCAAGCCAACGGTTGTCACCAAAGTGACCGATGCAAAAGGCAATGTCCTTTATGAGAACAAGGTCATTCGCAAACGGGTACTCGACGCCAAAGATGTCGCCAAGGTCAATTACATCCTCAATCAAGTAGTTGAAGGCGGCACCGGCACGGGCGCCCGCATCGGTCAGCCTGCTGCGGGCAAAACGGGAACGACGGAAAACAATCGTGATGCCTGGTTTGTGGGTTTCACCTGCAAGCTGACGACAGCGGTGTGGGTCGGTTACCCCGACGGCACGTTTATGAAATCGGTGCATGGAATCTCTGTGACCGGTGGCTCGTTCCCGGCCACCATTTGGAAGAAGTACATGACGGTTGCCACCAAGGGGACCTCGTCATGTCCGTTCCCCTATCCCACCGATGACGGCACCAACCTGGGATCGACGTCATCAACCAGTTCGACAAGTACATCGAGTTCTTCGAGTACTTCGACCTCATCAACCGTGAAGCCGTCGACCACCACCTCGTC
>CAIKHC010000012.1 GCA_903827085.1 uncultured Candidatus Nemicrothrix sp.
CACATGGGTGGCGAGTCCGCTTTCGTTGATTGCCTTTGCGATTTTCGCGTAGCCCTTTTCCCAACCCTTTTCGGGGTCATGGTCAAGGAAGTGGATCTGAAGGAATCGCCGTGGGCCTGCTGCGGGTCGCACAACGTCGGCGGGAGCATCGTCAGAAAGCGGAATGACGGTGCCACTTCCAACCAGGTCAGGTCCCCACTTCTTGGTGAAGGCCTTCTGGAGCCAGTTCTCGCGGAACCAGGCATCCCATTCGTCGTGGGTCACGCCTTCGTTGAGGTCGCCAGTGACGACAACGATGCCGGGATAGCCATGATCAAGGCCGAGTTCGATTGTGCAGCCCTTGGGGTCGCGCTGTTCGCTCCAGCGCATGTCGTAAAGAAGCGTGTGGATGTGGTCGCGCTCGGCGAACATGCGACCTTGCTGATGCAGCATGTTGACGTTGTCGACGTTCCAGCGGTTGCATTCTTCGGTCGTGCCCTTCTGCCACCAATAGACCGCAAGGTAGGAACCCGTCTTTGGGTCCGGGGTCATGTCGTTGGTGGCTTTCGAGCGCAGCTTCTTCAGGCGACGTGTGGCAACGAAACGATCGCCCGCAAACACGTTCGGTCCCATGAGGCAGCCCGAATAAAAGTGGTCGTGCTCGTACCAGCGGTTGTAGGCGACTTCGGAGCCCTCATGAGGCTCGACCATCGTGAATAGGAATGTCCCGACCTTGACCGGATAGTCCTTCTCTGAAACTGCCACGTTTCCCCCTCGGAATCTGTGAGGAAGCCACGTTACTGCCGGATCAGCGAGTGAGAAGCGGGCCCACCTGCGTGCCGAAAGCTTCGACCTGCTCGGCGTATTCGGCCGCGCTATCGGTATCGAACTTCACCTGAAGTTGATTCACCTCGGCCGGGGTTTCCGCGAGAAGCGCTTCGGCGATTTGTTCGGGCGAGCCCGAGTAGCACGGCTGGCGGCGCTCAGACTTCGGGGTGCCGACATAGATGTAAGGAATGACCACGTGGCCAATGGCCATGGGATCTTCGGCTTTGCCGAGCTTCTCGCGGGTGGCGACCAATAGGTCGAGGCCTTCACGAGTGGCTGGGCCCTGTGGGAGCCAGCCTTCATACGCTGCGGCGCGACGGATTGCCGGCTTCGATGAGCCACCGATCCAGATCGGGGGGCGAGGCGACTGCACCGGACGGGGGAGTGCGCCCATGTTTCCGACATAGGTGTTGGAAAGGGCGTCTGCGAAATCAACGAGTGTTGAATCGGTGAGCGATCCGCGATCGGCGAACGAAACGCCGAGTGCATCGAATTCCGCTTCAACGTGACCAGCACCAATGCCAGCGATCGCGCGTCCCCCGGAAAGGTGGTCGAGCGTTTCGAAGCTCTTCGCTGCAGTAAGTGCGTGGCGATAGGCGATGACGAACACATGGCTGAGTAGTGCGACGTTCTCGGTTGCTGAGGCAAGGAAGCCAAGTGTTGTGAGGCAGTCCTGCCACCAAAGACCCATCGCTGCAGCTTTCTCTTCAGGAATCGCGATGTGATCGCACACTGCGACGTAGAAGTAGCCACTGCGATCAGCGGCTTGCGCAATGCGTACAAGGTCGGCAGGAGTTGCACTGCCTTCCCATTTCGCGGCGTACAGCGAACTTTGTGACTGAATCGGCAACTGTGTGCCGTAGACCAGTTTTCCTTTGGGGATCTCAAGCATGGCGATGACGATAGTTGTTGGCTCAGAGCCCCAAGAACGAACCGCCGTCGCACACGATGGTCTGGCCGCTGACATAGCCAGAGTCGGGGCCGGCAAGGAACGCCACGACGCCGCCGATGTCGTCGGTTGGATCGCCGATTCGCCCTAGTGGCGTGCGTGCTTCGATGGCCCCACGGAGCGTGGGCACTTGGCTGAACGCGCTGGCAAGCGCAGGGGTTTCGGCAACGGGAGCAATGCAGTTCACGCAGATGCCGTCTGGTCCCCATTCGCGCGCGAGCGATTTCGCGATTGCGCGCTGTGCGGCTTTTGCCGGTGAATAGAGGGGAATATTTGCGCTGCCCTCAACGCCCGATGGCGAGGTTACGAGCACGAGCCGACCCTGGTCGCTCGCTTTCAAATGAGGATAGGAAAGTTGCGCGCACCAGAAACTCGCCCACGCTGAAGTGCGCGACATCTGGAACCACGCGTCGGCTGGCGTTTCTTCGAGACGACTTGCATGTCCGCCAGCGAACGCGTTGTGC
Source organism: uncultured Candidatus Nemicrothrix sp. (assembly GCA_903827085.1). GTDB lineage: Bacteria > Actinomycetota > Acidimicrobiia > Acidimicrobiales > Acidimicrobilacustridaceae > Acidimicrobilacustris > Acidimicrobilacustris europaeus. Next base: position 2,221 of record CAIKHC010000012.1, read on the forward strand.
ACCATCACGTCGAGTCGACCATGGGTTGAAACGGTGGCATCGATACATGCGGCAATTGATTCGCGTGTGGTGACATCAGTGACGATGCATTCAGCGGAACCGCCATCGGAACGAATTGCGGCGGCAACGGGTTCGCCGGTTTCTGCGCGTCGTGCGGCAATCACAACATGGGCACCAAACGATGCGAGTTTGCGTGCGATTCCTTCGCCAACGCCTTGACCGGCGCCGGTCACAATCGCGACGCGTCCTTCGAGAGTTCGGTTTACATCCACAGTCCACCGTCCACGGTGAGAAGTTGGCCGGCAAGGTTGCGGGCATCGGTTGAACACAGGAACTCGACGACTGCGCCGGGGTCGGCATCGGGAATGGCAGGTGTCGCAATAGAGACGGGGCCGGCAATGACTGCGTCGGCGAGAACCAATTCAGGAGACACGGCAAGGGCGTTGACGGCGATGCCCTCGGGGCCCCATTGGCGAGCGATCGACTTCGTGAGGATGTGCACCCCTTCGGCGGCTGCGGCCCAATGGGCGTAGTGGTCGCCACCGGCGAGTGCGGTGGTCGGAAGGGTGAGGACGATTGCGCCCCCATTGCCGGCGAAGGTGGTTCGGGCCTCGGTACATGCGGCGACAGCGGCGTCCATGGTCTGTTGCCATGCCTGGTCGAACTCGGCATCGGTCAGTTCGGCGAGTGGCCGGGGGACCATGAGGGCGGGGTCCCAAGGGGCAAAAACAAGGGCCTCATAGGGCGCTGAGCCCGTGGTTTCATGGCCTCGCCCGCTGAGCGCAGCGCTGAGTTGGGCGGCCAATGGCCCTGTGCCCACAACCTTGATCCTCACGTCGTTCCCCATTCTCGTTCCCCCAGTTTGGAGGCTGTCGTACGACATAAGTGAATCATGCGCTTCGCTTGTGTGACACCCATCACCCGAGGCTATGTTTCGGAAATGGATATTGGATACACACCAGAACAGGAAGCCCTGCGCACAGAGCTTCGCACCTATTACGACAATCTCCTCGACGAAGAGACGGTTGAGGCCCTCTCTCACAGTCACGGAATCGGCCAAGCCACCAAGGACGTCTGGAAGCAGATGTGTACCGATGGGTGGGCCGGAATTGGTTGGCCCAAGGAATACGGCGGTCAGGCTCGCGGCCCGATCGATCAGTTCGTGTTCTTCGACGAGTCGATGCGAGCCGGCGCTCCAGTGCCGATGCTCACGCTCAACACCGTCGGCCCGACCATCATGAATTACGGCACCGATTGGCAGAAAGAATTCTTCCTTCCGAAGATTCTCGCCGGTGACCTTCACTTCTGCATCGGTTACTCCGAGCCGGGCGCAGGTACCGACCTTGCTGCACTCCAGACCCGCGCCGTGCGCGATGGCGATGAGTACGTCATCAATGGTCAGAAGATGTGGACCTCACTCGCCGGCGGCGCCGACTACTGCTGGCTTGCCGTGCGTACCGATCCCGAAGCCAAGAAGCACAAGGGCATTTCGGTCATTGTCGTCCCGATGGACACACCTGGCATCACGATTCAGCCGCTTCGCCTCATGGGCGAGCACGACATCAACGCCACCTACTTCGACGACGTTCGTGTTCCCGCCAAGTACCTCATTGGCGAAGAGAACGGTGGTTGGGGACTCATTACCAACCAGCTCAACCACGAGCGCGTCACGCTGTGCTCAAGCGGTATGCCCGAGCGCATCCTCACCAACGTTCGGAAGTGGGCGCAGGACACCAAGCTTCCCGACGGCCGTCGAGTCATCGATCAGGAATGGGTGCAGCTCAACCTTGCCAAGGTGCACGCCAAGCTTGAATACCTGCGCCTCGCGAACTGGAAGGTTGCATGGTCCGCAAGCACCGAGGTGTTGCACCCAGCCGACGCATCAAGTGTCAAGGTGTTCGGTACCGAGTTCTATCTCGATGCCTACACGATGCTCATGGAGGTCCTCGGACCGCGTGCGTATCTCGATGCCGATGCTCCTGAGTCCATCCTTCGTAGCCAACTCGAGGCCGGTATTCGCGGCACGATCATCCTCACCTTCGGTGGCGGAACCAACGAACTGCAGCGCGATCTCATCGCCATGTTCGGTCTTGGCTTCCCTCGCTCGGCACGCTGAGCAGAAAGAACACACACATGGATTTTTCATTCTCATCAGATCAAGAAGAGCTTCGGGCTCTTACCAATCGGGTCCTTACCGACCGTTGCACAATGGAGCACCTCAAGGAGATCGAAGATGCCGGTGGCATCGACCTTGTGCTCTGGCGTGAACTTGCCGATCTCGGCATCGTCGGAATCGGTATGCCCGAAGCCGATGGTGGCGCTGGTCTCGGTTTCGCCGAGGTAGCAATCGTCCTCGAAGAGGTCGGTCGCACCGTTGCTCAAATTCCGGCGATGGCCGTCATGGGTATGGCCGCTCCGTTCCTTGCCGAGTACGCGCCAAAGCATCTCGCTGGACTCGCCTCGGGCGAACGCATCGTCACTGTCGCGATTCACGACCTTGTTGGCGATATTCACACCCCGTTTCTCGCAGCCAAGGGCGGCGTGCTCGACGGTGTGAAGACCAACGTTCCATTCGGAACCGTTGCTGACGGTTTCATCGTCACAGCAGCCGATGGCATCTACTACGTCGATGCAAAGGCGAAGGGCGTAACGGTCGAACGTCAGGCCGCCACCGATGGCATCCCCGACGCCAAGGTCACCTTTAGCGGTGCTGCCGCTGAAAAGGTTGCTGGGCTCGACGCTCTCGATCGCCTTATCGAATACGGACAGACCTCACAGGCGCTCATCATGGCGGGCGTCAGCGCCCAGGCTGTCGAAATCATGTCGGCCTACGTCAAAGAACGAGTGCAGTTCGATCGTCAGATCGCAACGTTCCAGGCCGTGGCGCAGCGTGCAGCAGAATGCCGCATCGACGCTGACGCCATCAAGCTCACTGCATGGGGCGCAACGATGCGTTTGAACGACGGCCTTCCTGCCGGCGAGAACGCAGCCTCGGCGAAGTACTGGGCTGCCGAAGGCGGCGCTCGTGTCGTTCGTGCCTGTGTGCATTTGCACGGCGGTGTTGGTGTCGATCGCGACTACCCGTTGCATCGCTACTACCTGTGGGCCAAGAAGCAGGAACTGTTCCTCGGTGGAACAACACAGAGCCTGCTGCATCTCGGCAAGTTGCTTGCAGACACTCCCGTCTGAACAACAACATTCTGAAATGAAGAAGGCCCGGGCATGTGCCCGGGCCTTCTTCATTGATTGACGCGACTTACCTTGCGGGAGGCCCCGGCGGCGGTCCTGCTGGCCGTTGCTGGCCCTGCATTGGCGGCATCTGTGCGGCAGCACTTCCCGTTTGCGTTGTTGCTGTTCCGGTAAGACACCCAAGGATGTAGGGGAACTGCGTGGGAGTCAGGTGGTAGGCGTAGGTGCCGTCGGCTTCGGTCCGGCCGTTGCACGCGTCGAGTGTTCCGGGTTCGGTGCCGCCGCTGAAGGAGTACGCCTTCCAGACATAGGACTTCGAATCTCCAGTCTTGGTGTAGCCGCTCTTCGCAAGTGTTGTCTGTGAGCAGTTCGTGTCGAGGCAGATCACCGAGTTGTAAATCGGAAATCCATCAATGGCGAAGCCCACGAGTTGTGAGGTCTCGAAATTGCAGACGGCATCGGTGTAAATGATCGTGTGGTAGTGGTAGTCGGCACTTGGGCCAGTGTGCCCACCGCAGTAATCCATGAGCCCATTTCCCACAGGATCTCCATACGCTTCGTCCGCCGGTATAGGCCCCTCGGTCGGCCCGTAAATTGCGATTCCCGTCACGGTGAAACCAAGCGTCCCCAACCGATTTTCGATGTTCGTCGGTGCAGCTGCTTTGGTTGGTTTGAGCGGAATCTTCCAGGTGAAGTTTTGCGGTGCGAGTGGGTTCGGTGTCTTTGACACGAACTCGTAGGAGATCATGTTGTTTGACGTGACCGTCACTTCACTATCGGTGCAGGTGACCGTCACCTTTGGTGCGGCGTAGTTGGCCCCAGCGCTCGTGCCACTGAGGTCAGGGAATGCGCTGGTTGGACATGTTCCAAACGCGGGGTGACTTGTCAGCGAGTTGGCGCTGCTTGCTGGCATCGTCGTTGACGTTGACGATTCTTTGTCGGAGTTGTTCGTTGAACTCGCGCACGCGAGAGCACCAGCGAACAGTACGAAGAGGACGGGAAGGAGAATGGCGCGTCGGCGAAATTTCATACCGAAACACTTGCACACATCGGTGCAAATGAAGTGGTTTGGTAACCAGAGTTGTTCCGGAAATCGAGAGATGCTCTCGACGCCGCGGGATTACGGCAGAACGGTGTAGGTGTCCTTGCCGCTCTTGAGCACAGTGCCGGGAGTTGCGCCGGTGAACTGTCCGTTGATGATCACTGCTTCACCATTCACAAGAACCCGTTCGATGCCGTAAGAGTCGGCAGTGAGTCGTGAACATCCGCCGGGCAGGTCGGCGACCATGTGCGCGTTTTCGGACCCGATCGTTTCCGGATCGAACACCACGATGTCGGCGTTGCTGCCCTCGACCAGAGTGCCTCGATCAACAAGACCGAAGAGTTCTGCAGGCCTCTGTGTGATGAGCTGCACAGCGCGTTCGATGGGAATGAGTTTGCGGCCGTTAAGCATGTCTCCCAAAAAGCGTGTGGGGAATGTTGCGCCACACATGCGGTCGAGGTGTGCACCAGCGTCGGAACCACCGATCATGACGCGCTCGTCGTTCCACGCTTCAACGCGCATGCGCCATGACTCGGGATCTTTGTCTTTTGGTGCGGGCCAGAGGATCGTCTGAAGTTCGTCGGCGACAACAATGTCAAGCAGGGTGTCGAATGGCTCGGCTCCCCGTTCGGCGGCGATTTCCCCAACCGTTCGATTCGAAAGACCAGCGTTTTGCGGAGAGAACGTGTCGCCGATGACGTAGTCCTCCCAGTCGGCGAGTCGACGGTAGATGCCCGCTTCCTCAGATTTCGAAGCAGTGAGAAGCTTGGCGCGGACCTCAGGATCTTGCAGACGCGTGATGCGCTCAGGGATCTCGCAACGCAGGGTTTCTTCCCAAGTTGGGAGAAGCCAGATGCCGCAGAAGGTGGCGAAGTTCATGTTCATGGGAACGAGCACTGGCATCGTGAGGGCGACAACGCGGCCACCCAATTCCTTGGCGCGGTCGTAGGCCTCGACCTGGCGACCAACTCGGTCGGGTTCGCGGCTGTCGATGGTGAGAA
>CAIKHC010000013.1 GCA_903827085.1 uncultured Candidatus Nemicrothrix sp.
CAATGCCGCAGCGTTCCGGTTGAAATGGGCCGCGCGCCAAAACGAACAAGTGATGCGCCTCTCAGAGGCCCTGCCACTCGCGCAACTCCACACCCCGTATGTGTTCACGACCGAGCCTGGCCCCGGCGAACTTGAAACATTGTCGAATGCTCTTTCTGTGGGCATCGACGCACTCGGCGAGGATGACGCATGACTTCGCTCGCGACACTTCTTGAACAACAAACAGTGATCGTTTGCGTTGGCGCCGGTGGCGTTGGGAAGACCACAACGGCTGCAGCGCTCGCACTCGAAGCCGCACAACGAGGACGTCGAGTGTGTGTTGTCACCATCGACCCAGCTCGCCGACTTTCTGATGCCATGGGATTCGACCCCGATCGCGCAATTGGCAACGAACCACAACAAATCGATTTCGCAGCAAAGGGCGAACTGTGGGCCGTCATGCTCGATACGTCGACAACATTCGATGGGCTTATTCGTTCCTACGCTCCAAGCGAAGAACAAGCCCGCAACATTCTCACCAACGATTTCTTTCGAAACATCGCCGATTCGATGTCGGGCGCGCACGAATACATGGCGATGGAAAAGCTGTACGAACTTCATAACGACGAACGGTTCGATCTTGTCGTTGTCGATACTCCGCCAACCAGCAACGCGATCGACTTCCTCGAAGCCCCCGATCGCATCACGCAGTTTCTTGATCATCGTCTCTACAAAATTCTCGTCACCCCAACCGGTGGACTTGCCCGGGTCGTGAACTTCGCGGCCCAAGGTTTCCTGCGCACTGTCGCTCGCATTGTGAGCGCGTCGGTGGTCGATGACGCGATTGAGTTCTTTGCCGCATTCGACGGAATGGAAGAAGGTTTCCGAGGCCGGGCGGTTGCCGTGCACGATCTCCTTATTGCCGATGACACCTCGTTTGTTCTTGTGACTGTCCCTCGCAATGACACCGTCGACGATGCGGCCGCATTCATCGAAACGCTTGCCGACGCCGACATTGCGGTCGATGCGATCGTGGTGAACCGCGTACATCCGTCCTTCGGATCAGATCGTCTCGATGACCACGGCGACGGACCGCTCGCGCCCTTCATTACCGTGCTGCACGACTCGCAAGCTGTGGCTGCGGGACAGGACACGGTTCTCGCCACACTCACTCATGAGTTGCCTGCCGGCGCTGTCGTGAAGATCCCCTTCCTTGACACCGATGTCCACGACATCGATGGCCTCGCGTCCCTTGCCCAGTGGCTCACCCCCGAGGGCACGCCCTGACCCGATGGTTGGGCGAAACCAGTGCCAGCCGGTACTGTCTGCGCCGTGCCCACCATCCTTCTCGCCACCGACGCTGACTGGATCCTCGAAGAGATCGACGCCGCATTGGCCGATGATTCGACCAACGTCTATCGAGTGCGAGCAGGCATCGATGTGCTTCAGGCCATCACCCAGTTGACCCCCGATCTCGTCATCATCGATGAGCAGATCGGCAACATGGGTGGTATCGCCACATGCATGGCCATTCGCAACGCAGAAGGTATGGACGCCATCCCGATCACGGCCGTTCTCCTACTGCTCGACCGGGCCCACGATGTCTTCCAGGTGCAGCGTTGCGATGCCGACGGCTACCTCGTGAAGCCGCTCGATTCGCTGCGTTTGCGTAAGGCCGCCAATGCACTTTTGGCCGGCGAGGCCTACGCCGACCCGATCAGCCTTGGGTCGGGCGACGTTGCCAATCTGGCCGTTCAAGCCTGAGATCTGGCTTTCATTACAACCGAGGTCGTCCGATAGGGTGACCACTCCTTACGGGCTGTAGCGCAGCTTGGTAGCGCGCTTCGTTCGGGACGAAGAGGTCGTGGGTTCGAATCCCGCCAGCCCGACCAGAACGTGAATGAACCCCGACCATTGGTCGGGGTTCATTCACGTTTGCTTACAAGTTGATGTCCAGCGACCGCGAGGTACTGCGTCAGGCCCGTCGGGCCAGCAGTTCCTCGGCGATCTGCACGGCGTTGAGCGCCGCTCCCTTGCGAAGGTTGTCACCGGAAAGGAAGAGCGAGAGCCCGTGTTCCACCGTGCGATCGGTGCGGATGCGACCCACAAAGGTGGGGTCGACGCCAGCGGCCATCAGCGGGGTCGGAATATCGGCGAGTTCCACACCTGGGGCCTTCACCAACAAGCGACGAGCGTCTTCCGGAGTGATGGAGTTTGCGAACGAGGCCGAGATCGACAGTGAATGACCGGTATAGACCGGAACCCGAACGCAGGTCACGGTGACCTCAAGTTCCGGAAGTTCCAGAATCTTGCGCGATTCATTGCGCAACTTCTGCTCTTCGTCGGTTTCACCACGACCATCGTCGACAAGCTTTCCTGCAAACGGAATCACGTTGTAGGCGATAGGCGCAGGGAACTTGTCTGGGGTCGGAAGATCAATCGCCGCACCGGAGATGGCCAGAGCAGGAGCGCCATCACCGATCTTTCGAATTTGTTCATCGAGTTCCGAAGTGCCAGCCAAACCAGCGCCCGAAACCGCTTGAAACGTGGTGACCGTGAGCGTGCGCAAGCCAGCTTCGATATCAAGCGGCTTAAGCACAGGCATGGCGACCATGGTCGTGCAATTTGGATTGGCCACGATGTTCTTCGGGATGGAATCGAGCGCGTGTGCGTTGACCTCTGGCACCACAAGGGGCACGTCGGGATCCATACGCCATGCAGAAGAGTTATCGATGACGACGGCGCCGGATTCGGCAACTCGCGGGGCCAACGCCAACGCAGTTCCACCACCCGCCGAGAACAACACAATGTCGAGGCCGGAATAGTCCGCGGTGTCCGCGTCTTCGACTTCAACCTCACCATCAGCCCATGACAAACGGCGACCAGCAGAGCGGGCCGAAGCGAACAAACGAAGTTGAGAAACTGGGAACTGACGCTCAGCGAGGATGGCGCGCATGACGCCACCCACCTGACCGGTTGCTCCGACGATACCGATACGCATAAGGGCAGAAACCCTAGCGGTCACCCCTATATCGACCACCAATGAGTTTCTTGAACTGCGTTAAAGCCATTGCACAGGCCACAAACCCCGGTTCGGGGTCAGTCGACGTAGACGGGCCCGTCGGCAAGACCGAAGGCATCGTGCAAGGCCACGACCGCACGCTGGACATCCGCCTCGGCGACGACGCAGCTCACACGAATCGCCGACGTAGCGATCATCTCGATATTGATGTCGTTGGCCGCAAGCGTTTCGAACACTGTCGCAGCCACGCCTGGGTGCGACTTCATTCCTGCGCCAACAACGCTGACGCGCGCAATTGCAGGATCGCCGTTGACTCGTGTCGCTCCGATGTCTGCGGTGTGGTGTTCACAAATAGCTATCGCTGCATCAAGTTCGCTGTGTGGAACGGTGAACGAAATGTCGGTAACGCCATGATCGGAGGTGTTCTGCACGATGAGATCGACATTGATGTTCGAATCAGCAAGAGCGCGGAACATCAGTGCCGCAATACCGGGACGGTCGGCGACACCACCGATCGTGACTTTTGCTTCATCGGCATCGTGCACAACTGCAGAAACGATTGCCTGTTCCATAGTGTCGTCCTCCTTGGTGACGATTGTTCCAGTTTCCCAAGTAAACGCCGAGCGAACATGAAGATCGACGCCGTGGGTACGGGCGAACTCCACTGAACGCATGGCCGGTTTGGGACAACCGTTTGCCGTCATCTCGAGCAATTCATCGAAACTGATTTTTTCCATCTTGCGAGCGTTCGGCACGATCCGCGGATCGGTCGTGAACACGCCAGTGACATCGGTATAGAGCTCGCAGGAATCTGCGCCCAACGCGTGCGCGAGCGCGACTGCAGTGGTGTCGGAACCACCACGACCAAGGAACGTCACATTGGCTTCGGGGGACACACCTTGCGCGCCGCCAACAACTGCGACTCGGCCTGCCGCCAACGCTTCGACGACTCGAGCGGGCTTGACGTCGACAATCTTGGCGTTTCGGTGGGTGGAGTCGGTGAGGAAACCAGCTTGAGAACCGGTGAATGATTTCGATGCCCGTGTCAGCAATGGCCATGCAAAGCAGTGCCATGGCCTTGCGTTCGCCCGCAGTTACAAGCATGTCCATTTCGCGACCAGGACGGGTGTCGGATACTTCGGCAGCAATACGAAGCAGATCGTCGGTTTCCTTACCCATGGCGGAAATCACGACCACTACCTGATTGCCCTCACGCACCGTGCGCGCCACATGGCCAGCGACGGCGCGCATGCGCTCTGGATCACCGACCGAGGTGCCACCGAACTTCTGAACAAGGAGAGCCACGGGGAGCAACGCTACCGGCCGCCCCGACTACATCCCGAATCACTTGTAGGTTCTCCACCATGGCTCGCACCTCGGACCGTCGTCAGCGACAATTAGCCCGCCAAAAGGCGCAAACTGCAGCAACCGCACGACAGCAGAAGGCTCGTCGCCGCACGAAGATCGCTGCGGGTGGGGTCGCCGCCGTCGTCGTGCTTTCAACCCTCGGAGCCTTTCTCGGCTCCATGAGTTCGACGTCGAAATCTTCGACAACAACGTCAACAGTTCCCACCTCGACCACGTTGCCCAAGTCGGGGATTACTCCACCAGCAGCCGCTCTCGGGGCAACGCTCACCGGAGCAACCCCGTGTCCTGCCGAGGATGGCTCTTCGGCTCGAACCACCACGTTTGAAACTGCGCCACCCAACTGCATCGACAACACCCACTTCTACACCGCCACCATCACGACCACGAGAGGCGTGCTGACGGTGCAACTCAATCCAAAGGTGTCACCACAAACGGTGAACACCTTTGTGGTGCTCGCTCGCTATCACTATTACGACGGACAACCGATTACCGATGTCCGCAGACGCGCGTCGTTCACCGCCGGGATGGCATTCATCGACGGATCAACACAACCAGGATTCACTATTCCCGGCGAGATCCCAGAAAAGGGAACCGTGTTCACCCCGGGTGCACTTTCGATGGCACCGGCGTCTGCGTCGAACGGCATCGGTGGCCAATTGGTCTTTGCCACCTTCGATCAGGCCGCCGACAACAATCAACGAGTCACCCCTCTCGGCATCATGCTCAGCGGCGATACGACGCTCACGGCAATAAACCAGCTCGCGAGCGAGTCCGGGAAGCCCACTGCCCTCGCCGCAATCACCTCGATTTCTGTCGTTCGAAGCGGAGCGATCCCAACCTAAATCTCAGCGTTGCGGTCACCCAGACCTCAACGTTGAATCTTCGCGATGGCCGATACCGCTGTGGGCTTGCTAGCGTCGCCGCCCGATGGGAACCGCAAAGCGTGAACGCCAAAAAGCCGGACATCAGGCCCGCCTCAATGTTGAACGATCATGGAATCGACGCGACCAGCGCCGGCGCCGAGTCTTTTCGATCCTTGGAGCCGCTGTCATCGTCGTTGCTACCGCAGCGCTGTTTATTGGGCTGAGCGACAACAGTTCGACGTCGACCACCGCAGCAACCACGACCTCCACCACGCTTGCGACCTCAACCACCATTTCCGCCACGGCGCTCCCTTCAGCAGCGGGGAAGCCCTGTGTCGCATTCAACGACACGCTTCCGGCTGGTGCCCCTGAAGTGACCATGCCTGTTGGCGAAGTACCCACGTCACTTGTTGTGGAGGACCTCATCAAGGGGACCGGCACGCCAGTCGTTGCCGGAGATTCGGTCACCGTGAACTACATCGGCGTGTCCTGCTCAACCGGCAAGATCTTCGATTCCTCGTGGGCAAACGGAAAGCCGATCACCTTCCCCCTGAACCAGGTCATCACTGGCTGGGCCCAAGGCCTGGTTGGCATGCAGCCCAATGGTCGCCGGCTTCTCGTCATCCCGGCTGATCTTGGCTACGGCTCAACCGGCCAAGGCGGCATCGCTCCTGATGAATCGCTGATCTTTGTCGTCGACCTCATTTCGGCGTCGCCATCGGCAACCCCAGGGACAACGCCCAACTAACGCGAACGCTGTCGCTTAGACGACGGCCTCAGGCAGCGCGGAAATGTCGGAAAGTTTTCCGTCTCGGTGAACGATCACGTTGCCCTTACCTGCGACGCGCCAGCCACCAGTTCCGATGTCATCAATAACCGCGGTACACGTCGGAAGTTCAAGCAGGACGACACCGGCAGATGCAAGGTCAATCGTGCGTCGAACTTTGTCAGGAGACCATTCATCGCTGCGCGCTATAACCGCAACGCCGGGGAGTAGCCCTAGCCCAACGGTGAACGCTCCACCACGAGTGTCGACCATTGGGTCGCACAACACATCGGCGCCTGCACCACTGCCGACGAGCGCTGCACCACCACGCCATGAGGAAAGAAGCGCGTCGTAGGTCGGTGTGTCTTTCAATACTGACCTGATGTGCATCGGCGAGACGCCGGTGAGATACAAGAACTTCGCGTTCGCCACAGCAGAAACGTTGTCGGCATCGAGCGCATCGGTACGTGTATAGACAGGAACCTCGCGAACAGTTGCGCCAAGCTTGGCGAACCATTCGCGCGCAGCGGCAACTGACTTCTGCGGATTTTCATAGGCCCAACCTGTGGCAAGCAATGTCACTTCGGTTGCACCAACTGCGGCGAGAAGTTCCGCGTCGAACGTGCATCCTTCCGAAAATTCTCCTCCGCCAACAAGTGCGAGTGGTCCGGTCATTGTTGTACCTCCGGGACGGTGACGACACGGCGAGCACCAACCGACACAAAGTGTCGAAGTGGGACAACCGCTGTCGGCAAAGTGAAACGATCAATATCGTCATTAACAAGTGGGGTTGTGCGCAATGCAGCAGTGAGGTCGCGTCCAACGTGGAATCTGCGTACCGAACGAGTTATCGACCACGGTGCAAGACCGAACACGCGAAGCGTGCCGGGACGAACTACTGGTTCAATGGCGAGCAATCGTCCGCCTGGGGCCAAGAGCGCGTCGATTGCATTTAGCGAAGCGGTGAGATCGGGAAAGCGAATGAGCTCGGCGACAGAGACGACGGTGTCCCATTGATTGCCACCCGACATGACCCCGCTATCGATTGCCTCACGAAGAACGTTTCGAGCGTCGGGATCGGAAAGGTCGAGAACTCGACCAGTTGACGCCGCCAACGCCCGAGCACGACGGCGGCCGAGTTCCTCTTCGACAGCTTTGGGGAACCGGCGCTGACCTTCAACGATCACTGTTTTGCGGGTCGACACGCTGAGCACGCTAGTGGGGGCACCGATTGCGGCCGCCCGGACTGGCATGAAGCACCGAAACCTACCCAGCGGTAACCTCTGTCGCTCTCCGGGATGGCCGGTGACCAGCGAAAGAGGAATGGCTGTGGCAATCGAACGAATCGGAATCATCGGATCCGGGATCATGGGCTCAGGTATCGCCGAGGTAGCCGCCAGCACGGGACACACCGTCGTGCTGCGCTCTCGTTCGATCGACAGCGCCAACGCGATGCTCGCTGGTCTACAGAAGTCGCTCGCCCGCCAGGTCGAGAAGGGCCGCCGTGAACAAGCCGACGCCGATGCCATCGCCGCACGCGTCACTGCGACTGCCGATCTTTCCGACCTTGCCGATTGCGATCTCGTACTCGAATCAGTCGTCGAAGACCTTGATGTGAAATTGGCGCTGTTCCGTGAACTCGATGGCATCGTCAAGGCCGACGCAATCATCGCCACGAACACTTCGACACTCCCGGTCGTCGAGATGGCCATGGCCACCAACCGTCCGGGTCAGGTGTGCGGCGTTCACTTCTTCAATCCAGCGCCCGCAATGAGTCTTGTTGAAATCGTTCGCCCGATGACAGCCGACGACGCAACCATCGCCACCGTCACTGCATTCGCACAGGCATGCGGTAAGGACCCAGTTGAAGTTGCCGACCGCGCCGGCTTCATCGTGAACGCGCTCCTCTTCCCCTATCTCAACAACGCAGTCAAGTTGCTTGAAAACGGCGTTGCATCTCGCGATGCGATCGACACCGCAATGAAGGGCGGCTGCAACTTCCCGATGGGACCGCTGCAACTCCTTGACCTTGTCGGACTCGACACCTCGGTTGCCATCCTCGATGCGCTGTATGACGAATTCCGCGATCCGAACTTCTCTCCGGCACCGCGCCTTCGTCGCATGCTGACCGCCGGCCACCTCGGTCGGAAGTCGGGCATTGGTTTCTACGACTACCGCAAGTAAGCCTCCGTCATCGTCGATGACCGATTAGTCGTGATGCCTATCGAGCCACCGCGTTCGCAGTGGCAACTTCCCGAGCCCGAGACCGCCGAAGAGAACGGTCTTGTTGGCATTGGTGCCGACCTCGAGCCAGGCACTGTCCTTGGCGCGTATCGGGCGGGAATCTTTCCGATGCCATTCGACAACGGACCAAACGTGGGGTGGTGGTCACCAGACCCGCGCGGAATTCTCCCGCTCGATGCGCTGCGCGTGTCGCGATCGCTCCGACAGTCAATGGATCGTTACGACATCACTATCGATACAGCGTTCGACCAAGTTGTTCATGAGTGTGCCAACCCCGATCGCGATGGTGCGTGGATTACATCGGCCATCGACTCCGCCTATCGCGAGCTTCACCGATTGGGATGGGCGCATTCGGTAGAAACTCGCGACCGATCGACAGGCGAACTCGTTGGCGGCCTCTATGGCATCCATATCGGTGGGCTGTTTGCGGGCGAGTCGATGTTTCATCATTCTCGTGATGCATCCAAGGTGGCGCTCGTTGGACTCGTCGAGCATTTGCGCTCACGAGGCGTGATCCTCCTTGATGTGCAGTGGCTCACCCCGCACTTAGCCAGCCTCGGAGCGGTCGAAGTCCCCCGCGCCGAGTACCTGTCTCTGCTTGCGAAAGCCCTAGCTGTTCCCGTTCACCCCTTCACTTCAGAGGGGTCACCGTGACAAAGCAGCCATCAATGGGAGACCATGGTGATATGAGCTCGACCCCTTCTGCAGAATCGGATCGATCAGCCGATCGTCCGTGGATGATGCGCACCTACTCAGGGCACTCGACCGCGCGCGCCTCGAACGAGCTCTACCGCACCAACTTGGCCAAGGGTCAGACCGGCTTGTCGATTGCGTTCGATCTTCCAACCCAGACCGGTTACGACCCCGATGATCCTCGCTCACGCGGCGAAGTCGGCAAGGTCGGCGTTCCCGTTGCCGAACTCGGCCACATGCGCGAACTCCTCGAAGGCATCCCTGTTGGCGGGATGAACACTTCGATGACGATCAACGCGACTGCAGCCTGGCTTCTTGCGCTCTATGTGGCTTATGCCGCAGAGAACGGTGTTGCTTCAAACGAACTGCGCGGAACAACTCAGAACGACATCGTGAAGGAATA
>CAIKHC010000014.1 GCA_903827085.1 uncultured Candidatus Nemicrothrix sp.
CGGGGTGTGAGGTTTCCAACTGGAACTGAGTTCAACCCATCGCGTTCGTTGATGGCGATCCGTTCAGCGATTGCTGGCGCAACAAAGCGAGTGGTTTGCCCTGGGCCGAGGTGGTTGAAGGCGCGAACGCGAATAGTTTCAAGTTGATGGCCGAGCCACGCCTGCAGCGCTAACTGATCAGCTGCAACTTTGCTTGCGGCATAGGGGGTCACAGGTCGGAATGGTGTCGATTCGGTTATCGGCAATTCCTGTGGGGTGACGCGCCCGTAAACGTCGGCGCTGCTTACGGCAAGAACTCTTGGTTTGCCGTTGGCAACGCAGGCTTGAAGAAGATTGAGCGTTCCCTCTGCATTCACGCGGAACGCATCAAGCGGGAAGTCCCAAGATGCGCCGACATCGCTCCAGCCGCCAAGGTGGTACACGACATCGGGCTTAATTTCGGCGAGAAGAGCATGAACAGCAACGGAGTCAAGAAGGTCTGGGCCATCGGCACGGTCGACTCCAATGACGGTGTCGCCCTGAAGACCCAAATGTGCACACAGATGACGTCCGACAAAGCCGGCAGCGCCGGTGACTAAAGCCTTCACGTTGCGATCCTAGGCCCGAGCCGCACACGCAAGTTCGAACAGCTCAACCAATTCATCGGTCGATCGGTCCCATGAAAAATGGGTCAGTCGTTCGTTGCCAGCAGCAACAAGTGATTCGGTAAGCGCTTTGTCATCGAGAACCTTTTCGATGGCACTGACCAAGGTGTCGACGTCGCCAGGTTGGGCCCATTGCGCCGCGGACCCGAGAACTTCTGGCAGTGATCCCGTGCGAGTCGCGACAACGGGCACTCCTGCAGCCATCGCCTCGAGCGGGGGGATTCCGAATCCCTCGAGGAGTGATGGGTAGACAAAGGCACGCGTGCCTGCGAGGAGGTCGTCACGGTCGGCGTCGGAGAGCCAGCCTGTCCGACGGATCCTTGATCGATTCGGTGAGGAATCAATGACCTCTTTGACCGCGTCGACGCCCCATCCGTCGGGCCCGGCAATGACGAGGTGGAGGTTCGGACGCTTGGGGGCGATCACATCGAAGGCTCGAACGAGCGACGGAATGTCTTTACGCGGTTCGATTGTCCCGAGAGAAAGTAAGTAGTCATCGACACCAGCAAAGGCGCGTCCCCGTTTGGCGCGGTCGGCTCGAGTCGCGTCGTCGATCTGTTGCGGTCCGCCGAGGTGGATTGCTCGAACCCGATGCGGTTCAACATTGAGCGTGGAAACGACATCGTCGGCGACGGCTTGTGACGGGGTGTGGATCCATGCGCCATCGAGAATTTCTCGGCGAAGCAGAGCGGGAACCTGTTGCACATCGTTGGTGCACATTTCGGGAAAGTGCACGGCGGTGAGGTCGTGCACCATCACGACTCGCGCTGCGTTCTTTGCCGGGGGAACGACATAGTTCGGGCCCCATACAAGATCGATATCGCCGGTCCACCACTCGATAGGTGGCCAGGGACCTCGTCGCCACATCGCTCGAAGCGGACGCGCAACCATTGGACGTCGATGGGCGCGCACCCCGGGAGGGAGTTCGTCGAGCATTGGCCTTGCCCCGCGGCGCGAGACGGCAAATGCGGAAACCTCGAGTCCGGGACGAGCGAAACGATGAAGGTAGGTGCGTGTCACGCCACCGATGCCAGTTCGGTGTCCGATGAGTGAGGTCGCGTCAGCAGCGATTCGCACGTCAGCGACGCCCGCGCTCGGCGACGAGCGAGGCGAATGTGCCGAGCGTCGTGGTCATCGTCTTTGCGATCTCCGACGCTTTCGGGAGGGTCATGCCCGATTCCCGCTCCCATTCGCGGCGTCGCACCTGCAAACGGTTGAATCCGAGGATCCCGAAGCCGAGGCCGACGCTGAGGGCCTCCTGGGCGGCACGTCGAATGGGGTCATACGAAGCATTTTCCACAGGTGCCAGCGTAGACGGGGGTCAGCGGGATCGGACAGTAGGAGGACTACCCTCGGAGACCGTCGTGACTGTTAACGAACCCCCCTCCACGCCGGCCCCCGGGCCGACTGCGGACCCGAACCCCCTTTCCGGAGGCGGGTCGGTGCCTCTAGCGGGTGCTGATTCCGAGTCGGTCTTTGACGACCTTCTTGCGGCGCTGAGCAAGAGTTCCGACACTTCGGCCGAAACCACTCCGCCATCGCCAAGTTTCGAATCCCTCTTCGAGGCAGAGGAACCTGAAGGGCCGGCCCCCGCTGTCGTCGCGGTGATGGTCGCCCATAACCCAGGTGATTGGTTTGAAGAGACGCTTTCCAGCCTCGGTGCCCAGGACTATTCCGCCCTTTCCGTTCTCGTCATTGATGCTGCAAGCACAGATGGGGCCGAGCTCCGAGACCGGGTGGGGGCAGTTCTCCCCGATGCTCATCTTCGTCGCCTTTCCGAAAACTCTGGCTACGCCGCCGCTGCCAATGAAGCTCTCGTTGCTGTGCAAGGCGCCGCGTTCTATCTGTTCTGTCACGACGATGTTCGTCTCGATCCAGATGTGGTGCGACTGCTGGTCGAAGAGGCATTTCGATCGAATGCCGGAATCGTTGGACCCAAAATCGTTGAGTGGAGCGAGCCACGACGGTTGCTCTCGGTTGGTATGGGTGCAGACCGGTTTGGCCATCCTGCGGCCTATGTCGAACGAGGAGATCTCGACCAAGAGCAACACGACGCGGTGCGCGACGTGTTCTTCATTCCCGGAGCGGTGACGCTCATACGGGCTGATCTCTTCGAAGCCCTTGGTGGTTTCGACTCTGCCATTTCGTTTCATGGTGAGGATCTTGAAATTTGCTGGAGGGCTCACGCGGCCGGAGCACGTGTAATCGTGGCCCCTGCGGCGCGTGTCGCCCATCTCGAGGCGCTTGGTAGCCGTCGGCCCGTCGACGATCGTCGTCGACTTCAGGCCCGACATCGATTGCGAGCAATGCGCGATTCGGACACCCTCGGTACTCGTGTGCGCGCAACGCCGGAAGCGTTCATTCTTTCTTTGTTGGAAATCGTCCAAGCAATTGTGCTGGGCCACTTCCGTCGGGCACGAGATATTTGGTCTGCATGGACATGGAATTCGCGAAATGCTTCCTCCGCCCGAACGCGACGAGCATCACTCGCTGCCATCCGGCGTGTTCCCGACAGCGAAGTTCATGCGTTTCAATCTCGCGGAAGCGCCCGCCTCACCGCATTCATGCGCCACCGGATTGCTCGTTCCGAAGCGGCGGCTGGCGGTCGCGAACTCATGTCGAACCTACGAGATGCCCGGTCAGCGACTCCGTTTGTTGTCTGGGTGTTGATGATTGCTTTTCTTTTCGTCGGAGGGCGCGAACTTGTTCTTCATGGGGTCCCCGCTGTTGGTGATTTTGTGCGCTTTCTTCCGCCCGGAGAACTGGTCGAACGCTGGCTGAGCGGTTATCAAACAGTTGGTCTCGGATCCACGGCGCCCGCTCCAACTGGTTTCGGCTTTCTCGGAGTCTTGGGCTATTTGTTTTTGGGTGCTATCGGCTTGCTCCGAGGCGTGTTGATTCTTGGTCTTTGGCCACTAGGCGTCTTGGGAATGTGGCGTCTCACACAACCGGTGACTTCTCAGCGTTCGCGTCTACTCACGTCGGTTGTTTATTTGATCATTCCCATTGCTGCGAACGGGATGGCGCAAGGGCAGTGGGGGACACTGGTTCTTTACGCATTGCTTCCGTGGGTTGTCTCGCAACTCGCCTCAGCAAGTGGCCTAGCTCCCTTCGGGACCATTGGGGACCAAGCCGGACCAGGTGTTCGATCCCGGCCATTGCTGCATCGCACACTTTCGGTCGGGTTGTTTGTTGCACTCGGTGCCATTATCGAACCCTCGGTAATCGTTGTGGTGGCCGGGGTCTCGGTTGCGTTCGCGGTTGGCGGTTGGGTCGCAGGCCAGTTCGTTGGAAGCGGTCGAATTCTGTTCGTCGGTGTTGGTGGTTCGGCAGTTGCATTGGTACTGCACTTGCCGTGGAGTCTCGGATTCCTTGACGGTTGGGATTCGCTGGTTGGGGTTTCTTCCAATGGTGGGTTCGCTCTTGGACTTGGCGATGTTTTGCGATTCGGAACGGGTCCGTTTGGAACGGGAATCCTCGGTTGGCTTCTCCTTGTCACCGCGTTGCTGCCGCTGTTCATTGGTCGGCAGTGGCGGCTTTCTTGGGCGGTTCGCGGCTGGGTAGTGGCCCTTGTCGGTTTCGCTCTGGCGTGGGGAGTCGGCCAAGGGTGGCTGACGGAGTATCTGCCTTCCGCATCAATGTTGCTCGTGCCATCTGCACTCGGCGTCGCTCTCGCCGCTGGTTTGGGTATGGCGGCATTCGAGATTGATCTTCCCGACTATCACTTTGGCTGGCGTCAGATTGTTTCGTTGCTTGCTGCTGGGTCATTCATCGTTGCGCTCGGTCCTGCGCTGATGTCGTCGCTCTCGGGTCGGTGGAACATGCCGCGTGGCGACTTCAATCGATCACTTTCTTTCCTTGGCGACGGCACCACCGATGGCGCCTACAGGGTTTTGTGGCTCGGTGATGCCACTGCACTTCCGCTCCAAGGGTGGGCCCTCGACGCCCCTGCGGTCGATGACCTTGGCCCCGAGCGAACACTCGTGTACGCGACGACTATCTCTGGCACGCCCTCGATCGCTGAGCAGTGGGCGGGTTCAGACTCGGGCGCAACGAGCAATCTTGCGCGCGCTCTTCAAACGGCGTCAGAAGGTGGAACCGCACGGTTGGGTGCATTGTTGTCGCCGATGGCAGTGCGATACGTCGTCGTTCCTGTCGCACCAGCTCCTGATCCCTACGCCCGTTCCCGGGCTTCAGTGCCGACCGACTTGCTCGCGGTACTCGATGCACAGCTCGACCTCGCATCGATCACGGTGAACCCCGGTATGCGTGTGTACCGAAATTCTGCGTGGGCGCCAGGAGTTACCGAATTGCCGAGTGGAACGCAGTTGCCAGATGGTGGACCCTCACTTGCTGATCGCACAGATCTTGCTCTTCAGGGCTCAACCGCGGTGCTCACTGATTCATCAGGATTTGCGGAGTACGAGGGCGAGTTGCCCGGTGCTGGCGAGGTCTATGTGGCTTCGGCAGGTGAAGGCTGGGAACTCAAGGTTGATGGACAGACATTGCAGCGCAACTCGGCGTTCGGTTGGTCGAGTTCGTTTACCGCGACCGACGGCGGCGTCGCCACGCTCTCGTTCGAGACCCCTGCAACACGAAGAGCACTTGTTGCGGGTCAAGTCGTCCTCTGGATCCTCGTTGTCGTGTACCTGCTCCGAGTCCGAGTCCGTGAGGATGAACGCACCGATCTTTTGTCGGGCGCACCCCTTGAACCAACATCTGAAGATGGGCCAGAAGCTGTCGTTGAATCGATGGCGCTCGTCGACGCGGTGATGCTTGAGGAATTCGCTGACATTGGCGTTCAGACCGTGGTGGTCGATGTCGATGTCGATGTCGACATCGCAGCGAATGCGGTAACCGAGGTTGAGTTCCAAATCCCAGAGGATCCACAGGTCGGATCCATGTCTCCAGAAGATTCAGAAGCGTTCTGGAAGACCGGCCGCAGAGGACTTCGGAGGAAGTCGAAATGAAGCGAGCGTGGCGAGTTCCGATCCTTCTGCTTCTCCCCGTGTTGCTTGTCGGCGCCGTAGTAGTCCAGAACCGAACTGCAGCAACATCGAATTCCAATGTTCGACTCAACGGGATGGTGCCAGCGGCATCGCCTGAGGGGGCTCTGAGTTCAACGTGGTACTGCGCTGCCGGATCGGCTACCGGAGTTACCGCCGGCGACACCGCAGGTTTCGCTGAACAATCAATCGTTGTTTCGAATGCAACATCAGTCGATTCAACTGGTGCAGTTTCTGTGTTCACCGAGAAGGGCGACACCACGGTCAAGGCCGTGAAGGTCCAGGCCCATAGTCAAACAACAGTTCGTGTGAGCGACATCGTCAAGGCACCTTGGGCGTCTGCACTGGTTGAGATGTCTGGTGGCGCCATCACCGTGGTGCATGAACTTCGGGGACCAGCAGGACGTTCCGTTAGCGCATGTGCGTCTACTCCGAGTGCTCGGTGGTACTTCCCTTCAGGCACAACCCGAGCCGGTACCCGCAATCTCATGGCACTGTTCAATCCATTCCCCGGAGAAGCCACAGTCGATTTCGCATTCGACACTGAAGACGGTGCACGTACTCCTCAACAGCTGCAAGGCATGGTTGTTCCTGGTGGTCGCCTCGTCGTCGTCGATGTAGGTGCAATCGTGACGCTCCGGGAACGGGTCTCCACAACGGTGACTGTCCGCATCGGGAGATTGATCGCTGAACAGATTCAGACCTCCGAAGGTCGGGCCAACTCAGAGCAGGGTCTCACAGCAGTCCTTGGTGCGACATCGACGTCGCCAATTTGGACATTTCCGGTCGCGACCGCCGCGTCAACAACAGCTCGCGAAATTGTGTCCATACTCAACACGGGCGATTCCGATACTGAAGTGCAGGTCGAGGTGCAGCTCGATGATCCGGCAACAAATGGAAGTGTTGAACCGTTTGTTGTCCAGGTTGCTGCACGTCGGTCTGCTCAGATCGATCTCGGTGCCGATCCGCGGATTCCTAAGTCCGTCGGACGTTGGCTCATCGTGCGCTCCAGCGGCGGCGCGCAAATCGTTGCAGAGCGTTCTGTCGGGGCAACCCGCACCGCAACTGGCGGAGGGCTCTCGTTCACTATGGGAGTCCCGCTTGCTGCGACACATTGGCTTGGAACAATTGCGACAACGACCGAAGTTTCGTCATCACTTGTTTCGGTAGCGAACCCTTCCGCAACTGAGACTGCCACGGTGACAATTTCTACGCATTCAAAGGGTTCTGTCCTCGCCATTTCCACGGCGAAGGTGGTTCGCATCGCGCCGGGACAACGTCTCGTGGTGAACCTTGCGTCGGCGACAACTGGCAAAACCGATGCATCGTTAGAGATCAAAGCGGATCAACCAGTTGTCGTTGGCCAATGGATTGCGTTAGCGACTCCTTTCGAAATTATGACGATTTCTGACTTTCCGGTGCTTGGCACTGAATCGCTGTTGGTGAATGTGTTCACTCCGGACCAAGCAGTAGCGGTTACTGCTGAAGTTATTTCTGACGACACCGTGCCTGAGGCGACCACAACCACGAGCGCGGCCGTGACAACGACAGTTGCGGCAGTGCCGCCCTCGACAGTCGCCGGCGCAACAGCCACCACCGTTCGCTGATCATGGAACGGTTGCTCATTGCCGTCGTGCTGGTGGGCATTGCGGTCGTTGTCGCTTTCGTGCTCCAGCGTCGCAAACCGGCGCCACCAGCGGACACGAAGTGGAACATTCCTGTTCAACTCGATCGTCGCGACTTTGCTCGTCCCGATGCGCCGTGGCTGGTTGCCGTTTTCACTTCATCGACCTGCGACGCCTGCGCCGGCGTGTGGTCGAAAGCAATGCATCTCGATGCGGGTCCGGATGGTCCGGTATGCGTGCAGGAACTTGAAGCAGTGGCCGAGGCGGAGATCCATCGTCGGTATGGAATCGATGCAGTCCCGCTGATCCTGATTGCTGGCGATGACGGAGTCGTGCAGCGCCATTTCATTGGGCCAGTCACAGCTACCGATCTTTGGGCAGCGGTAGCGGAAGCAAGAGAGCCAGGCTCAACGCCCGGTTCCTGTGAGAACCACGACTGACTTAGTTCTCGGTGACGTCAGCGTCGGCGCTCGTCGTGACGACGTCTTCGATTCCGCTCGGTGAAAGTGGCACCGACGTTCCGTTGTGCGGGTTGGCGGAGGTTGAACCGGCGCGAGCCAATTCGAGAAGTCGAGAGACCTCGGTGCCGTCGATGGTTTCATGTTCGAGCAGTGCCCGAGCGACGAGGTCCAGGCCGTTGCGATTCTCTGTCAGCACCTCGCGACAGCTCTCTTGCGCTTGGCGCAGGATGCGTTCAACTTCTTCGTCGATGACACGAGCGGTGTCGTCGGAGTAGTCGCGGGTATGCATGAGGTCTTCGCCCAAGAACACCTGTCCCTGTGAGCCCCATGCCATCGGGCCGACTCGAGTGCTCATGCCCCATTCGCGAACCATCTTGCGGGCAAGTTCGGTTGCGCCTACGAGGTCGTTGTTTGCACCGGTAGAGACGACATTAAAGACGAGATCCTCGGCCATGCGCCCACCCATGCGGACGATCAGCATGTCTTGGATGTAGTCCTGTCGGTAGATGTGCCGTTCCTCAATGGGTAACTGCATCGTGACACCGAGGGCCATTCCGGAAGGGATGA
>CAIKHC010000015.1 GCA_903827085.1 uncultured Candidatus Nemicrothrix sp.
AAGGATCGCGGTGTTGCGGTCGTCCTGATCGGTGACTTTCGCGAGCGTCTCGGCGCCAATCAAGAGAATGCGCTTGAGGCCCATTGCGAGAAGCCCATGGGCCTGCACAAGTCCATAGACAAAGCCGGAGCATGCGGCGTTGATGTCGCATGCTCCGCCGTTGATCTGAAGTTCTTCCTGGACCTGCGACGCGGTCGAGGGAATCTGATAGTCGGGAGTGGTCGTTGCGAGAAGAATGAAATCAATGTCGGCGCCAGTGAGGCCTGCCATATCGAGAGCTTTGCGCCCGGCCTCAACGGCAAGGCCGGCGGTGGTGCCGCCGTGACGACGTTCGCGAATCCCGGTTCGTTCGGTGATCCACGCATCGGTGGTGTCGAGTCGCGCTTCGAAATCAGCGTTGGTAACGATGATGTCGGGAAGCGCCGTGCCCCAACCGGTGATGGTTGCGCCACTCGGGGCAGGAAGAGTCATCGGTTCCTCGGGGTCATGGTGATCACGCGGTACGCAACCAAGCGATGGGCTGACTTGTGGTGACGCGCTCGCCTTCAACAGCAAGGACACCCACCAAAATGCCTGCGAAGGGGGAGCGGACTTCTTGTTCGCCAACACGACCAAGGACGGTGCCCGGGCTCAGAACAAAGCCGGGGGCCAAGTCGGCCGCTGGAGTGAAGACACCAGCAGCTGGGCTTACGACCATGCGTTCGGTAGCAAAGAGGTGCTCGCCTTCATGCACCGCAACGCTCTCGGAGGGCGAGGCCAGTGCGGTGAGGAGTTTGTCGAGGTCTTCGGGAGTTGAAACCGCAAGCGTTGTTGTGCCGGCAAGCGTGCGCTTCGCCATGCCGGTAAGCACGCTTCCAGGACCAAGCTCGACGAAGACGGTTGCGCCGGCATCGCCAAGATTGTGCAGTGTTTGGCGCCAACGAACTGGGCTGCACAACTGGGCATTGAGTAGTTCGGTCCACTCGGTGCCGGTATGAGCTCGGGCGTCGACATTGGCATAAACGGGAAGGTCGGCTTCGCGAAGATCGGCCGACTCGATAGCGCTGCGCAATCGATCGCGCGCCGGAGCCATAAAGGGGGTGTGGAAGGCGCCGCTGACTGCCATCGACATGACCTTCTTGGCGCCGAGTTCTTTTGCGATCGCGGATGCTTGCGCTACCGCTTCGGGATCACCAGCGATGACGACCTGTCCGGGAGCGTTGTAGTTGGCCACCCACACCTCGCCGTCGACCCGGGCACACGCAACTTCGACGTCGTCGTCATCGAGCCCTAGGACCGCGGCCATCGTGCCGACCCGAGCGGTAGTGGCATCGAGCATTGCGGCGCCGCGTTCGGCGACAAGCAGCAGGCCTTCCTCGAACGCCAGTGCTCCTGAAGCTACGAGTGCGGTGTACTCGCCAAGGCTGTGGCCGGAAGCGGCAGCGGGCTCAACGCCGAGGCGTTCCACCGCGTCAAGAACGATCAAACTGGTGAGGAATGTCGACAATTGCGCGTTGTCGGTGCGGGTGAGTTCCTCGGCTTCGGTATGCAAGAGGAGGTGCTCGAGGTCGCGGCCAAGAACGCTTGAGGCTTCAGCAACGAGTTCCCATGATGGGTGGTCTCGCCATGCGTCTCCCATGCCCGGTTTCTGTGATCCCTGGCCGGGGAAAGTGAAGACGATCATCGTGGCGGTGGTGGCTTTCGCTCGTGGGTGAAGGGCGTTGGTGCTCTGACCAAGTCTCTGACCCGGATGCGGTCACTTCGGTTTCATTTTCCCAGCCTGAGCTGAGAGTGGTGTTCGTGCGGCGGGAGGGACTCGAACCCTCAAGCCCCGAAGGGCAGCGGGGTTTGAGCCCGCCCTGTATGCCAATTCCAGCACCGCCGCAGAGGTGCGGATGCCACGCTACCAACTGGCCGGAGGCTGCTCTTCACCCTTTGGCGTGGAGCGCCCGGGTGTCTTGGCAGCGCCGGTCCTACACTTCGCCGCCATGACAAGGGCGACATTGGAGCGGAGGCTCACGGAAATCAATGTCCAGTTGCGCGACCTGCGTCATGAACTGGCAGTTGCCGACGAGCAACTGGCCCATTTCGCCGACGAGGCCGACGATGCTCGCCTCCGATCGCTCGTTTCCGAGACCCCGCTCGCCGAACGGGAGCATCGCATCGCTGCTCGTCACGCCGAGGCGATGGAACGTCACCGCAACGAGGTGGTTGCCGATATTGGGCGGCTTGAGCAACAGCAGGACGACTTGCTCGACAGACTCAACGACGCCATCGGCTGAACCGGTACCATCGGAGCACGGTCCGTACTTGGTCGGGCCTCCACTCTCAAGGGGCTGCAACGTTGCCGACCCGTGTCGTCATCGCCGAAGACGAGGCGATCATCCGACTCGATCTGAAAGAGACCCTCGAAGAAGAGGGATACGAGGTCGTCGGTGAAACTGGACGGGGCGACGAAGCCGTCGCCCTCGTTCGTGACCTCAAGCCCGAAATCGCCATTCTCGACATCAAGATGCCGGGTATCGATGGGCTCACCGCCGCGAGACAAATCACTGCCGATCAGTTGTGCGCCGTCGTGCTGCTCACTGCTTTCAGTCAGCGAGACCTGATCGAAGAAGCTCGCGATGCAGGCGCCCTCGCATATCTCGTGAAGCCATTTCAGCGCAGCGACCTCGTACCAGCGATTGAATTGGCAGTGGGAAGGTTCCGCGAATTGCGGGCGCTCACCGAACAAACAAAGTCGCTCGAGGATCAACTTGAAACTCGCAAAGTGGTTGACAAGGCCAAGGGCGTCCTCATGGACACCCACGGTTTCACTGAAGCCGACTCATTCACCTTTGTGCAGAAGACGGCTATGCGTGATCGCACCACGATGCGCGCCGTTGCTGAATCGATTCTCGATGGCACCCTCACTCCGGAGACCCCATGACCACGTTGATGCTCATCGACGGAAACTCGCTGACGTACCGAGCATTCTTTGCGTTGCCGACCGACATGGCAACGGCGTCTGGTCAGGTCACTAATGCGGTCTTCGGATTTACGTCGATGCTTGTCAATCTTCTCCGAGATCAAAAGCCCGATCACTTGGCAGTGGTGTTCGACCGTTCTGAACCAACCTTCCGCCACGAAGCGCTTTCCACCTATAAGGGAAATCGCGATGCCACTCCCGATCTTCTTCGTCAGCAAATGGGCATTGTTCGCGAAGTTGTCGAAACGCTGCGCGTTCCCGTGCTCGACCTGGTTGGTTTCGAAGCCGACGACATCATCGCAACCTTGGCAACAGCGGCCGAAGCACGCGGTGACAACGTCATCATCGTCACTGGCGATCGCGACAGCTACCAGCTCGTTCATGATCCTCATATCAAGGTGCTCTACAACAAGCGTGGTGTTTCTGACTACGCGCTCTATGACGAAGCCGGCATCTTCGAACGTACCGGTGTAAAGCCGACTGACTATGTGCACTACGCCGCGCTTCGCGGCGATCCGTCCGACAATCTTCCTGGGGTCCCCGGAGTTGGCGAAAAGACTGCAGCCAAACTGATCAATCAGTACGGCGGCATCGATGGCATTTACGAGCACCTCGATGAGCTCACCCCGAAGCTGCGCCAGAACCTTGCCGAGAACGAAGACAAGGCTCGGATGAACATCGACTTAATGACATTGCGTCACGATGCCCCTGTCACTGTCGACCCCGACGAACTGCAGATCGGCAATTTCGATCTTGCTGAAGTTCGTCAGTTGTTTGACTTCCTTGAGTTCCGCCAATTGTTCGATCGGCTTATCGGTGTCTTAGGCGTCGCCAACGATTCGACAGAGGCTGCCAGTTCCAGCGTTCTCGAAGCCGAGCGCACCGATGTCTCGACGCAGAAAGACGCCATTGCGTTGTTTGCTGAGTTGGCGAAGTCCGATGGCCCGCTTGCCGCTGCTGGCGCCTGGGAAGGCGACGAAGGACGCTCGGTGTTTGAAGGCATTGCAATCGTCACCGACGCATCGATGGGCGAGGTCGCCTGGGTCGGAGCCGAGACGCTTGCGGCTCCAAAGGTCGCGGCCGCTGCTGGCGCAGTGTTTGCCGATGGCGGCCGGGCTGTCGTTGCCCACGATGCCAAGGCGCTTATGCGTGGTCTCGATACCTGCGGCATCGATCTTCGTTCGCTTGCACTCGACACAATGATTGCGGCATACCTGCTCGATCCAGCCGAGCCTCGCTATTCGCTCGAACCGTTGCTCGATCGTTATGCCGATGCCCGTTTGCCGCAGGACGACGACCAAGGTGAAGGTCAGCTCGACTTCGGCGGAGCCGACACTTCGGCGCTTGCTCAGCGTGCGTCGCGGCGTGCGCTAGGAGTGAACGCCCTTGTTGATCCCTTGCAGGAATCGCTCGTTGCTCGCGCACTCGCCGACCTGAATGCCGACATTGAAGTTCCGTTGGTCCGAGTGCTCGCTCGAATGGAGATCCTTGGCGTTGGTGTCGATGAAGGCGAACTTCGGAAGCTACGCGATCAACTTGTTGCGCGTTGCGATGAACTACGCCTGTTGATCTGGGCCGATGCCGGTGAAGAGTTCAACGTGAATTCCACCGTGAAGTTGCGCGAGATCCTTTTCGAAAAGTTGGAACTCACACCACAGAAGAAAACGAAGACGGGTTACTCGACCGATGCAGCAACGCTC
>CAIKHC010000016.1 GCA_903827085.1 uncultured Candidatus Nemicrothrix sp.
AATCAACGGCACTGCAGCAGCAACCGGGAACTCTTCAAGAACTTCGTCGAAGAATCCGGCCACAATCAGTCGTTCGGCGATTTCGGTCGGCACGCCACGACTTTCCAGATAGAAGACCTGCTCTTCGTCCACCGGACCAACCGTGGATGCGTGACTGCACTTCACATCGTTGGTTTCAATTTCCAGGTTCGGTACCGACTCGGCCCACGCAGTGTCAGAAAGTTTCAGATTGCGATTGGTCTGGAAAGCGTTCGTGCCGCGTGCGTCTTTTTCCACGCGAATGAGACCGGTGTAGATCGAACGTGACTGCCCGCCAACGGCGCCCTTGAACAAAAGGTTCGAGTTCGTATCGGGTGCGGCATGATGCTGAAAGGTACGGAAATCAAGCGTTTGCGAACCGGTGCCGAAGTACACCGCACTGAGGTTGCCCGTTGCACCGCGGCCGATGAGTTCGCAATCAGTGCGCATGCGGCCGTAGTCGCAACCAAGTCCGGCATGTGATGCGGTCAGCGTTCCGTCATTGAGAACACGACTGACCTGCGAAGCGATCTGCCACACCCGCGGACCTCGCAACTGCACGTTGCCGTAGGAAAGGCGACCAGCGCGATCAACATCGAGTTCAACAAGTGGCGAAACAAATGCAGCAACGTCAGCAGAGCCGTGCCAGTCAAGAATGCGCACATCGGCATCGGCGCCGACCCGCACAACAAGGCGGGGGTACACAGCCGAACCATCGATGTCGATCCAATCGATGATGGCGATTGGTGCTTCGACGGTGACACCGGCGGGCACATGCACGAGCACGCCATCAAGGAAGTTGGCATCGTTGAGGCGGCCGAACACATCGGGACCGCCATCGGCGACAACACCGAGCGAATTCTGCGCATCGGGGCCGTCGACGAGCGAGCCGACGTAGACACCCTTCGCCACAAGCGCTTCGTCGAGCCGAGACGCAACAACTGCGCCGTTTCGGACCACAACAGTGCCAGCGAGATGACCTAGGGAATCGAGAAGCGCAGCGGCTTCAGCGGGAACCCCCTCTGATCGATCGCTGACGATGGCCCATTGGCTCAGATCGACATCGGCAACACGGCTATAGCGCCAGACCTCTTCTTCGGAAGAAGGCATGGCGAACTGGTCCGTATGGACGGCCGCGGAACGTTGATCAACAAGCCACTGGGGGGAAGACACGGAAATAATCCTACCCGCATAGGAGAAATTACGGCCAGTTTACGAACGCCGGAATTTCCGCTTCAGTCGACCCATCCGGCTATTGGCTTTCTTCTGCTCGGCCTCTAGATCAGCAAGCACCTGCGGGCCGATGGCGTTCACGATGTCTTCGGCCGCATCGAGCAGTTCGGCGATGCCCTCTGCTTCAGGCTCCGGTGGCGTCGGAGGAATAATCAACGAACCGTGCTGCCAGTCAACGTCCACCAGTCGTCGCTGGTAGCTCGGACAGTTCTCGGGACAGCGCCAAGGTGCTTCGGGGGCTAAGTCAAGGTTGCACTTCCGCACCGTTTCGCCATTGGCGTAACTGCGACTTTCGAACTGCTTACATTCCTCGCGCATCGGCATGGTGACAGTGTTTCATTCGGGCGTCAGGAATCCAACGCGAGGCCGAGATCGGGCGT
>CAIKHC010000017.1 GCA_903827085.1 uncultured Candidatus Nemicrothrix sp.
GCGGGTGCCCGATTTGCGTCGAGCATCCTGAGAGCCTTCTCCTTCGACGCGTGGTTTACGTTCGCGCGGCGGTCGGCCATCGCGATTGTCGCCGTCACCTTCGCGTCGTGGCTTGCGATCCTTGCGATCGCCACCGCGACCTTTCGGAGCGAGTTTCGTCGTGACGAGCGGTTCGTCGTCGCGGCGGGGAGTGCCAACAACTTCGATGCGCTCAGGTTCTTTACGCGCACCCTTCGGCGCCAGCACGGCAATGATGTCGATGCCATCCATCATGAAGTCGGCATCGGCTCGAACGACATCGCCGACCTTGGCGCCGGCAAAGAGCAACGCACCGTTGAGTTCACCCTTGGGCAACTTGGCACCGGCAGCTCGCCAGGTCCAGGTTCCGTCTTCACGAGTACTAGTGAGTTCAACTTCGATGCGGCGTGACATAGGGGGGACACGCTAACTCTGAGCGTGTGTGCAGAGCGAACGAGCCCACCAAAGGTCGCTCGCTGCTACCTTCCCGGCGATGAGTGACGACGAGGTTGAGTACGGACAGCGGCCGTTCCAAGCACCGCCAGGATCGACCGAGGTCTTTCTGGTTCGCCACGGCCAGTCGGCCGCCTACAGAGACGGCCATCCCTTTCCCCTCGTCGACGGCCAAGGTGATCCACCGCTGACGGCACATGGGCAGTGGCAGGCGGTGCAGGTCGGAGAGCGGCTTCGTCACCTCGCTCCCGCAGCTGTCTACGTGACGACGCTCCAGCGGACCGTCCAAACTGCTGCGCCGTTACTTGGCCATATCGATCACACAGCGATCGTCGAACCCGATCTCCGAGAGATCCACCTGGGGGAGTGGGAGGGCGGAATTTTCCGCAAGAAGGTCGCTGAGCGAGATCCGGCCTTCCTCGAAGTTGAACGCACACAGGATTGGAGCGCGATCCCAGGTGCTGAATCGTTCGCTCAACTGCAGGATCGGGTCGTTGGGGCAATCACCCGGATTCACACTGCGCACCCCGGAGAACGCATCGTGGCGGTGAGTCACGGGGGAGCGATCGGGGCAGCCCTCTCCCATGCCACCGGAGCAAAGCCTCTCGCCTTCGGCGCCACCGACAATGCCTCGATTGCCCATCTGATCGTTCTCGGCGATCGCTGGATCCTGCGTCGGTACAACGACACCGGCCACCTCGGCGGCGAACTCTCTGCGGTTGCGGAAGGGCTGACCTGATCGGAGCCGAGGTAGAGGCGGATCCCTTTGCCCGTTGCCATCTCTGGATTCGGTTGCCGATAATCCTCGTTATGTAAAGTTATGGACAGGATCTCCAGAAGGTTGGTGCTTGGCCCTCAGCTCAGATGAGCGTCGCCATCCGAGGCTCGAGGCGACCAGCTGCCAGCGGCTCGGCGTTCTCCATGAGCCAAGCCAACGCCTCCGAGACGTCCTGGGCCGTTGATGATGCGGCGAGGTCGCGTTCAACATCTTCGACGGCGGCCTGGAGGCAATACAACAGTCCTTGGAGTTCCTCGAGCGCCCCACGATCAACAATCACATCGTTGTCATCGAGCCCATGGGACTGCGCCAACTTCCGAGCCATGTACGACTGTTGCTTGCAACCATCGCGACAAAACGACCGTGGTCGACCCGGACCATCGCGAGGTTCAACGGGCCGACCGCACCATCGACATCTGGTGGTCGGTTTTGCTCGGCCACTCTCACCCATCGCTAATTTCGTCACGTGACGATATTAGCGAATCTTGGGACCGATCAGCTGAATGCTCCGGGCCCGTTTGGTGCTGCCAACAGAAATCAACCGGTGAACGCTGGCGCAGCGAGCGCCTCGGTAACCACAGCGCGTCCGGCGAGTACCGGGAATGGGAACGCAGAGAGGCTTAGTCCCCATACGCCTTGGTAGGACGCCAGTAGGTCGGGGACGCCAGGGTTCCAACTGGCAAACAACGAACCGGCATCGCTTGCTGGTGACGAAAGTTGAAATGATTCAAGAACCGCAAGCGGAGTTGCGCCCCCAACTGACCACACCGAAGGGCTTTGCCCCATTGCCGTGATCGCTTGGAGAACAAGCGCGGTTGAGTTTGCGTCGACGTCTCCCCCGGCGAACCACGGGAATCCCCCGGCGCTCGGGCCGCTGGTCGCCTGAGAGTTCTGCAAGAACGTTGCTGCCGCTGCGATCGGCGCCGTCCGACCGAGATACTGCAGTGCCTGGATGGCGAACGCGGTCGAGTTCGTGTCTGGTCCTGAATAGTTCAGCGGGTCAGGTGCGCTGCAATCGTCGAGCGAGTTTCCGGTCGTTGCCCGGGATGCTTGCCATCCCCCAAGTGAGCTCTGCGGATTCGACCCACCCGTGCACTGCTGGTCGGCGAGCCAATCAATCGCCAATGTTGGAGGAGTCGCCCCCACTGCTTGCAGCGCGATCACCATCAATGATTGATCTTGAACCGAGGACCATGGTTCTTGATAGCCGTAGAACCCGGGAACAACTTGGCCGTACATGGCCTCGGCCCGCGCGACGAGGTCGACTGCCGGCTCTCCAAATGATCGTGGGTTACTCCCAGTGGTGTTGGCGAGCAGAATCAACGAGGCGAGGCGCTCTGGCAGGTCAGCACCGGAAGGGGCGGCCGTCCCGCCACTTCCGTCGTTTGTGACCCACTCTTCAATGCTGGCGCCAAGCGAGAGAAACGACATCGCACGGTCCAGAGCACCACGCTGCTCCCCCGTCGCCGAAAGACCTTGAGCGACATACATCGTCTGCGTAACGACCGACTGCGTGGAGCCGCTGATGTTGACCTCACCGGACGGGCCAACCTGCGAGGCCAACCACGCTGAGGTGAGTGACGAGGCGGGTGTCGACACCGCTGATGCGGGAAGGTTCGATAGACCGACAACCGCGACGAGAGCGACGACCACTGCAACCGTTCCGCGACGGATGCGAGTCGAAA
>CAIKHC010000018.1 GCA_903827085.1 uncultured Candidatus Nemicrothrix sp.
GCGAATATGGCGCAACCAAGTTCACAACCGCGTTGGGGTACACGCGTCAGTTCCTCATCGACAATCCTGATAACGTGATCATCTGGTTCATTGGTGATTACGTCTCGAAGGCCGATACTGAGAAGGCACTTCGCGAGGCAAAGGTCTTTGACAGAGTTTGGGACTACGACCCCACTGCACCGATGCCCACGCTTGGCGAGATGATTGATGCGCAGAAGAACATCATCATGATCTCTGAGTTCAGCGGCGCA
The DNA here is from genome assembly GCA_903827085.1 of uncultured Candidatus Nemicrothrix sp. Taxonomy (GTDB): domain Bacteria; phylum Actinomycetota; class Acidimicrobiia; order Acidimicrobiales; family Acidimicrobilacustridaceae; genus Acidimicrobilacustris; species Acidimicrobilacustris europaeus. The sequence continues at coordinate 252 of CAIKHC010000018.1, forward strand.
CCACCAGCGTGGAACATTCGCGGTTACGGGGTTTTTCAAGACACACCGTTTACATTCCGCAAGGACTCCGAGCTCTACACCCCGGGCTCGTCCAAGTACACCGGCACAGCGACAGTCGACGGCCCCGTCCCTGCGACCGTCACGGGCGCCGATGGGACCGAACAATGGACCAAGGACTGGACTGGCCTTCCGAGTTGCGCTCCGAACCGTGGAACCCCGAGTTCGCCGCTTTTCCAAATCAACCACTGGATCACTCCAGCCGGCGCCGCCCCCACAGTCGGTGAGGCGAAGGTGATCAATGCCTATGACGTCCTTATGCCTCGGGTGCAGGACTGCATGACCCAACGAGGCAAATTCCCCACGATCGTTGGGGTGAACTTTGTCGAAATTGGCGATGCCCTGCAGGTCGTCAACGAACTCAACTCCGGCAAGATCCTGCCGATTTCCGCCCCGTAGGACTTCCTCCCCTCCCGGTGGGCCGACACGTCCGTGGGCCGATAGATTCACTCCCCTGAACACCCGGCCGATCCGGGTAACGAGAAGGGGAAGTCATGCTGACGTACGACAAGTTCTTCATCGGGGGCGAGTGGGTCGAACCCGCCGGGAACGAAACACTCAAGGTGCTCTCGCCGACCACCGAAGAGATCATCGGTTCTGTTCCGGTCGCAACCAATGCCGACATGGACCGCGCCGTTGCTGCCGCCAAGGCTGCTCTTACTGGCCCGTGGGCTGACTACACGCCGCAAGAGCGTTCCGCTCTTCTTGCGAAGGTTGCCGAGCTCCTTACCGCTCGCCAGGAAGAGTTCACCAACCTCATCGTGAGCGAAGTTGGTGCTCCGTACTACTTCTCCATGTTCGGTCAGGTTCTGTCCGCAACCATGGTGCTCAACTCCTTTGCACAGCACACGCTGAACTTCCCATTCGAAGAGCGTCGTGACGGTGCACTCGGTGGACAGATCATCGTTCGCCGCGAACCAGTTGGCGTTTGCGCCGGCATCATTCCGTGGAACGTGCCGCTGTTCATCACCACCCTCAAGGTTGGCCCGACGCTTGCTTCGGGTTCGACCATCGTGTTGAAGCCCGCTCCGGAAACTCCTCTCGATGCCAACCTCTTTGCCGAGGTGCTCATCGAAGCTGGCGTTCCTGCTGGCGTCATCAACATCGTTCCGGCCGACCGCGAGGTTGGCGAATACCTCGTCCGTCATCCTGATGTCGACAAGGTCAGCTTCACCGGTTCAACCGCAGCCGGTCGCAAGATCGGTGCAATCTGCGGCGAGCAGCTCAAGCGCTGCACACTCGAGCTTGGTGGCAAGTCCGCTGCAATCATTTGCGACGACGCCAACATCGAAGAAGCAGTTGGTCACATCATCCAGGGTGGCCTCATGAACAACGGTCAAGCGTGCGTGGCCCTGACTCGCGTTCTTGCTCCAGCCAGCAAGTACGACGAGATCCGTGATGCGCTTGCTGCTGCGGTGAGCTCACAAATTGCTGGTGACCCCGCCAATCCCGAGAACATGTGCGGACCACTCATCGCCGAGCGTCAGCGCGAGCGCGTCGAGGGCTACATCGCCAAGGGCAAGGCCGAAGGCGCAACCGTTGTTGTCGGTGGCGGACGTCCC
>CAIKHC010000019.1 GCA_903827085.1 uncultured Candidatus Nemicrothrix sp.
GCGTGCGGAGGCGAGGCTCGAAGCCCTTGATCTCCCTCGGCAGGACGTCGGCGGTGAACACGATCTGCTGGCCGCGCTCCTTGAGCCACTCGAAGGTGTGGAAGAGCTCTTCCTGGAGTCCCTCTTTACCCTCGATGATTTGGATGTCGTCGAGAAGCAGCACGTCGATTTCGCGGTAGCGCTTCTTGAACTCCGGCATGGTGTTCTGACGGATCGCATCGACGTATTGGTTGAGGAACTGTTCGGTCGAGACGTAGCGAACCTGATGGCCGGGGTAGATCTCGCGGACGTAATTGGCAATGGCCTGGAGAAGGTGAGTTTTGCCGAGCCCCGCGTCGCCATAGATAAAGAGTGGGTTGTAGGACTTGGCCGGTGTCTCGGCCACGCTCAGCGCGGCGGCATGGGCGAACCGATTCGACGTGCCGGTGACGAAGGCGTCGAAGGTGTACCGCGGGTTGACGGGCAGACCAAGCTCCTGCTCTGGAGCAGGGGTTGTCCCCAGATTTGGAGGAGTTGTCAACAGATTGTCCGCATCGCTGGGGACATCCCCGGAAAAACCTGTGGACCGGGCTGGGGAGAAGTTTGACGAGGCCGGAGCGACATCGGTTTGGACTTCAATGGAGAGGCGGACGCTGCTCTGGCCAATATCGGTCAAGGCGCCGTTCACCAGCGTCAGGTAGCGGGTTTCGATCCGTTCCTTCACTACCGAACTTGGGACGGCGACGGAAAGAGCCGTGCCTTGAAGATCAAGCGGGGTCACCATTGAAAACGTCGTGAGCCACACGGCCTCGGACACCTGCTCGCGCAGCGCCACCGTGCACTTCATCCACAACTGTTCGGCTTGGTCCACCTGCACGAAGGCCCCTGACAATGGGTTTGGTTCCACAACATCGCCCACACTTGTGGAAAACCCGACGTCTGTCCACACGGAGTGGTTCGCCACTGTTCTGCACAGGCATGCCCCGCTCAAGAGCGCCGGTGTCGAGGCCCTGTGGACGGGCGCGGGACCGTAGCACCTCGTCGGTGTTGCCGCACCAGGCCTTCACGCTCTAGCGTTGTCACCCGAACAGGTGTCGGGCTCCTTGCGCACGCGTCAGGCCGGGCCCGTTTCCACACCACAACCGTTGTCTATGAAGCAACGATCTGTGGACCCCTTCTGGGTTCAGTAGATCGCGGAGGCCCCTCGTGAAACGTACGTTCCAGCCCAATGTCCGCCGCCGGGCGAAGAAGCATGGCTTCCGTTCCCGCATGTCCACTCGCGCCGGACGCAATGTTCTGCGGTCGCGCCGGCTCAAGGGCCGTCGACGTCTGTCGGCCTGATCTGGCGAGTTCGTGATCGCCGCACGTTCCAAGAACTGCGGCGCCGCGGCCGTCGGGTCCGTAGTGGCACCGTGTCGGTGACCATGTTGGCTCCATCTCCACTGACCGGCGACGAGCCGCCTCGTGTCGCGTTCGCAGTGTCCCGCACGGTCGGAACTGCGGTGGTGCGCAATCGATTGCGCCGCCAGTTGCGCGCCTATCTGAGCGAGGTTCGAGCCCAGGATCCCAGCCGATTCCCCTCTGGCGCTTGGCTTTTTGCAATCCAGCCCAGCGCAGCGACCGTCGAGCGCGATGTCCTCTTGCGAGACGTCGACAGCTGCCTCGAACGCCTCGTCGGGAGCTCCCGATGAGCGGGGTCTGTCAGCACAATCACGATTCTTTGCCCGCAACTGACCCGGCGCGTCGCCTTTCTGTTCCTGCGCGTCTGACGGCACAGGGTGTGCGCGGCTATCAATGGTTGTTCGCAGGCAGGGTTTCACCCTGCCGTTATGTCCCCTCCTGTTCGTCCTACGCCCTCGAAGCTCTCGAGGTTCACGGGTTCGTGCGGGGGTCCTGGTTGTCGGTTCGACGTCTGGGGCGGTGCCATCCTTGGGGTGGTTCCGGATGGGATCCCGTTCCCGATAGGAAGGCCGCTTAGTCAATGGATGCGTTTGAAGCGTTTTTTAAAGCCTTCGCGTCAGTTTTGGCGTTCTTCTACGACGCCACCGGGAACTATGCCGTTGCCATCATCCTGCTGACGTTGGTCGTCATGATCATCGTGACACCGCTGACCCTCAAGGGCACGCGCTCGATGATGGTCATGCAGCAATTGCAGCCGGAAATGAAGAAGATTCAGACCCGGTACAAAGACGATCGGCAGAAGCTCAACGAAGAACTTCTCAAGTTTTATAAGGAAAACAGCATCAATCCTCTGGGTGGCTGCTTGCCACTCCTGGTGCAGATGCCCGTTTTCCTCGTGCTGTACCAAGTACTGAGCGGCCTTACGCGCCGAGCCAGTGACCTCGGTGCCGACGTTGGGTGGGTGTCGAGCCAGTTCGGTTCCGGCGCTACCCCGACCAAGGCCCCAGCGTTCGAACGCGTGTTCGATCCTAATTGGATCAACCCGTCGACGAAGATGTACCAAGATCTCTCAAGCTCCTATCAGATGGAGGCCTTTGGCCTTGATCTTTCGGAGAGTGCGAGCAAAGCAATGAACCAGGGCATTGCGCATGCACTGCCATTCCTGGTTCTGATTGTGATCGTTGCAATCACGGGCTTCATCCAGCAACGCCAGATTCAAGGGCGTACGACTGGAGCGCAGACCAATAGCCAGCAGCAGATGATCATGAAGATCATGCCGTTCTTCTTGCCGGTGATTTCGTTTGGTCTGCCTGCAGGCCTTGTCCTTTACTTCGCGGTGTCGAATATCTACCGAATCGGTCAGCAGGCATTCATCTCGAAGAGCATCTATGGCATCAGTGCCCCCGATGGCACCAAGTCCTGGAAGCATCTGTTTGGTTTCGGTGTGCAGCCCAAGGCTGCCCCGAAGGCAAAAAAGTCAAAGTCGAAGTCGATCAGTGCGACCTCACGCCCGGCGAAGAATGCCGGCGCAAAGGGTGGCGCTGCAAAGGGCTCGACGAAGGCACCAGCCAAAGCTGGCGCCTCCAAGGGCGGCCGGACCACCGGTCGCACCACCACCAGTTCCCGAGACACCAAGGGCAGCGATTCTTCCAAAGGACCCGATACGGGTTCCGATCGCGATGCGTCGACACCGTCGACCCCCTCGACCGACGCCAGCGATGCATCACCGTCGCAGCCGTTGCAACCTCGGGTGCGCAAAAAGAAGAGGTAGCACCACATGGAGTGGGTGGAAATCACCGGCCGCACCGTTGAAGAAGCGAAAGATGCGGCACTTGATCAATTGGGCGTCGACACGGTCGATGCCGAATTTGAAATCCTCGAAGAACCATCTCGGGGTCTGTTTGGGAAGATGAAGGGTCAGGCTCGGGTTCGCGCTCGTATCGCCCCGACCAGTCCCCGACCGAAAGTTGAGCGACGAGATCGTCGTAAGAAGGGCAGTGGCAACGGTGGCGGACGCAAGCAGTCGCAGCGGCCCGCAACCCCCGCCGCTGACGAAACTCCGGCAGCACCAGCATCCACTGGCAAACGCCCTGATCGCCGCCGTGGCGCTCAGAAGGCTGCGCCCACCGAGAAGGAAAACACCACCGTGACCGAAACCGTTGATGTCGATCTTGCTGAACACACTCGCATCGTTACCGAGTTCCTCGATGGCCTCGTCGATGCATTTGACCTCGAAGGCCGCGTGGAAGCGGTGTCGATTGATGACGACACCAGCGAAGTTCGCGTCGAGGGACGTGACCTCGGAATCCTGGTTGGGCCCAAGGGCAACACTCTTACCGCTATCCAGGAACTCTCCCGCACAGTCATCCACCGCAAGGTGTCTGGCACCGCTGCTGGCCGAGTTCGTCTCGATGTGGCTGGCTACCGCCAACGCCGCCGTGAGGCGCTTGAGCGCTTCACGCAGGGTGTGGCCGAGGAAGTCCGCTCCTCTGGCGTACAGAAGGCACTTGAGCCCATGGGTTCGGCCGACCGCAAGGTCGTGCATGACACCGTGAATGCCCTTGAGGGCGTGTCGACGATTTCTGAAGGCGACGAACCTCGTCGCCGCGTGGTGATCATTCCTTCCTGATCGTCACCACCGTTTGTTCCAATGGCCCCGCCCCGTGCGGGGCCATTGTCGTTTTCGGACGCAGGGAAACCCGGAGTCACGGCAATGCCTGACACCCCCATGCGTGGATGCGACAATGGCCGGGTGCAGCCTTCTCCCCCACTTCTCGAAGTTCTCGAGCGAGCTCGGCGCCTCGGGGTTCTTGGCCCCGGCCCCGTCCTTGACCATGTGTCCCATGCCGAGGGGTTCATCGCTGCCCTCGAGGACCTCGCCGAAGGATCGCTCCTGATTGATCTGGGCTCCGGTGGCGGCGTCCCAGGCTTGGTGATTGCCGAGGCCCGACCCGACCTCAGGGTTGTTCTGCTTGATTCGCTTGAGCGCAGGGTGGCTCTGCTGGCCGAGGCGATTGTGGCATTGAACTGGGAGGGCCGAGTCGTCGCCGAATTGGCTCGGGCCGAGGACACCGGCCGGTCCCCGCAGTGGCGAGCACAGGTCGATGCCGTGACTGCCCGCTCCTTTGGGCCCCCGGCCACCGTTGCCGAGTGTGCTGCCCCGTTGCTGCGAATCAATGGCGTTCTTGTCGTTAGCGAACCCCCGGAAGAAACCGACCGCTGGCCTGCTGATGGTTTGGCCCCGCTCGGATTGTTGGACGAAGGCTCCCCCGTGCCGGGAATGCGACGGCTTCGACAGGTCAGCCCTTGCCCTGACATCTATCCCCGTCGTGTGGGGATGCCGGCCAAGCGGCCATTGTTCTAGGTGTTCTAGGCCCCACCTGTTTCACGTGAAACAGAGCGGGGAGGGGTCGAGGGAGATCCCGACGGTGTTTCACGTGGAACAGTGCAACCGGCCCTGACCCTTCCGAGCGGAGATCTAGGGGAATCGGGGCAATCCTTGACCCGGGGGGCCGGGGCGGGCAGGATGGCAGTTGCTTCATCGCACAGAGCGATTGTTGCTCTCCGACTGCGGTGTGTGCCGCCAAATCCGAGTTGGGACGCATGGAATCTGAAGAAACTGCTAGCGCGAAGGACGGGGGAGAGCGGGGCGTGAAGATGCCGCCGAACCTCTCCGCTGCCGAAGCGGTGGTCGAGGGAGCTCGACCAATCTCTGCGGAGCGAACACTGCCCCGCATTATCGCCGTTGCCAATCAAAAGGGCGGCGTAGGGAAGACCACAACCTCCATCAACCTGAGCGCCTGTCTTGCCGAGTTGGGCTATCGGACCCTTGTGGTCGATCTCGACCCTCAGGGCAACGCCTCAACGGGCTTAGGGGTCGATATCCGGTCCCTTGAGTCCTCCATGTACGACGTGATCCTCCACGACGTTCCCCTCGAGGACTGCATCGAAGGCACGGTGGTCCGCAACCTGTTTGTGGCCCCGGCCAGCCTGGACTTGGCGGGAGCCGAAATCGAACTGGTTCCGGCCTTTAGTCGTGAGATGCGCCTCAAGATGGCGATCGATTCCGTCAAGGACGATTACGACTTTGTGCTGATCGACTGTCCCCCGTCGCTGGGTCTCCTTACGGTGAATGCGATGGCCGCAGCCACCGAGGTGCTCGTCCCCATTCAGTGTGAGTACTTCGCCCTCGAGGGCTTGACGCAGCTCACCAAGAACGTGGCGCTCATCCAGAAGAGCCTGAACCCGGCGCTGGAGATCAGCGCCATCGTGCTCGTGATGTACGCCCGCACCAACCTTTCCGACGGCGTTGTGGCTGACGTGCGTGAGCATTTCGGCGACAAGGTCTGTCGGGAAGTCGTCCCCCGTTCGGTGCGTCTCTCAGAGGCCCCCGGATTCGGACAACCAATCATCACGTTCGATCCAAGTAGCCGGGGGGCAACTGCCTACCGGAAGTTGGCCAAGGAGGTCAGTGGTGGCACGCCGCAGCGGACTCGGTAAAGGTCTCGGATCTCTCATCCCGACCACGGAACGATTGCAGGACAGCGACGCGATCCTGCGAGAGCTCCCCATTTCGGAAATCGTGGCAAATACGTTCCAGCCACGAAGCCATTTCGACGAGGAGGCGCTCGTCAGCCTTGCGGCGTCGATTCGGGCGGTCGGTGTTCTTCAGCCCATTCTCGTTCGCGAGTTGGGGGAGGACTCCTATGAACTGATCGCGGGGGAGCGGCGCTGGCGTGCAGCCAAGCGCGCTGGCCTTCAGACCATTCCCGCCATCGTTCGCACCGCCGAGGATGAAGGATCGCTTGAACAGGCCCTGGTCGAGAACCTCCACCGAGAAGATCTCGGAGCGCTCGAGGAAGCGGCGGCCTATCAGCAGCTCATTGAAGAGTTCAAGCTCACCCAAGATCAGGTGGCGACCCGTGTTGGCAAGAGCCGTTCAGCGGTTGCCAACACCATGCGGCTCCTTCAGTTGCCGACCAGCATTCAGCGCCTCTTGGGCGAAGGACAGTTATCAGCCGGCCATGCTCGGGCGTTGCTCGGAACCCCAGATCGGGCCTTCCAGGAGAAGCTGGCGAAGGCCACTGTCTCGGAGAAGCTCACTGTTCGCGAGGTCGAGGACCGAGTGCGTGAGCACGGGGGCACACCCGAACCCGAAGCCGGAGGTACGACTACTACCGGGACAAAGCCACCGACGCTCGTTCGACCGGCCCCCCTGCTTGAGCTCGAGGAAATGCTCTCCGATCACCTCGATACCCGGGTTGCAGTCTCGATGGGTCAACGCAAGGGACGCATCGTCATCGACTTCTCAACCCTCGAGGATCTTGAGCGCGTCTACCGAGTTATTGTCGACGGCAAAGAGCCGATGGACTAACAAACCTCCACCAAAACCTTTGGTGAAGGGTTCTGCACAGCCTGTGGATGAGCCTGTGGTCAACCCAAACGGTGCTTTTGGTTCTCGTCGCTCTCTCAAATCTGAAAACGAAGAAGGCCCCGGTCGAAACCGGGGCCTTCTTCGATCTTGGACCGAGGTGCCGACAGTTGTCGGCGAGTGCTGCGTCTTAGATGAAGGGCTTGAAATCGTCGAGAAGTTGCGACTTCCCCTTGGCGCCCACGATGCGAGCGGCCTCTTGACCGTCCTTGAACACGATCATGGTGGGAATGCTCATGACGCCGAAGCGACGAGCAATATCGGGATTGTCATCGACATTGAGCTTGGCGATGGCCAGGCTGCCGGCCTGCTCGTCGGCGATCTCTTCAAGGATGGGGGCGATCATCTTGCAAGGACCACACCACTCGGCCCAGAAGTCAACGACGACGGGGACAGCTGATGAGCCAATCTGCTCATCGAATGTGGCATCGGTATAGGTGGCGATGTTTTCGGACATGGTTCCTCGTTCACGTGGTGGCCAGCGAGCGCCGACCAATTGGATGAGATCTGTTTCCATCGAACAAATGTTCGATGGAAGTGTTCGCTAACTGAGCACAGCAGATCGTTGTGCATCTCCCAAAGGAGTTGCGGTGATGATGACAACGCTACCGCGGGTCGGTTTGATTCCCGAGCAGCGAGATCGAAGCCCAGTCAGGGATTAGTGGACGTTGGCCTCGAGCCATCGTTCGCTGTCGATTGCTGCCATGCACCCGGATCCGGCGGCGGTAATGGCCTGGCGATAGACGTGGTCCTGTACGTCGCCACAGGCAAAGACGCCTTCGATGTTGGTGAGCGAGCCGTTGTGGGTCACGAGGTAACCGTTTTCGTCGGTGGTGAGTTGACCGGCAAACAGATCGGTATTTGGCCGGTGGCCGATGGCCACAAAGACGCCGGTGACGGCAA
>CAIKHC010000020.1 GCA_903827085.1 uncultured Candidatus Nemicrothrix sp.
TCGATTACCGAAGTGTCGGCCATGGTCGAGGCCATGCTCGAAGCTGCGGCACCCATCGAACTCCCCGCTGGACCTGATGCCATTGACATCGTCGGAACCGGCGGAGCGCCAAGCCGGCGCGTCCATGCATTGAATGTCTCGACGATGGCCAGTTTCGTTGCTGCTGGTGCAGGCGCTCGCGTGGTGAAGCACGGCAACCGCAAGGCTTCCTCAACCTCGGGTTCCTTTGATCTACTCGAGATGCTTGGCGTGCCGCTTGAACTCGATGGCCCCGGAGTCGCACATTGTGTGACCGAAGCAGGAATTGGTTTTTGTTTCGCTCGATCGTTCCATCCAGCAATGCGTCATGCTGGCCCAGTGCGCACGCAACTTGGTGTGCCGACGGTGTTCAACTTTCTTGGACCGCTTTCGCACCCAGCGCGAGTACAACGCCAGGTCATCGGTGTGAGTGATTCAACAATCGCACCAATCGTTGTCGGCGTTCTTCAGAAACGAGGAGCGCCACGCGCACTTGTTGTCACCGGTGACGATGGCATGGACGAGTTCACCACCACGACAACCACCACGGTGCATGAACTACGTGATGGCAATGTCACCACCTCAACCTTCGACCCACGCGATGTTGGTATTGCACTCGCGTCGGACGATGCCCTCGCTGGCGGCAGTCCGGAAGTGAACGCTGCTATTGCTCGGCGGGTCTTCGCTGGCGAACAAGGGGCCTATCGAGACATCGTGTGTCTCAATGCTGCTGCTGGTCTTTTCGTTGCCGGTGTCGTTGATGACATCGCTAGCGGCATTGTGAAGGCGCAAGCTTCGATCGACTCGGGTGCCGCAGCGACAGTGCTTGATCGATTGATTAGCGCCGCGAACGACGCGACGAAGTAACAAAGTCGCTGTCGTCGACGGCCAGGCCCTTTCGCGGGCGAAACGAACGAAGCGCGGGAAGTGTTGAGGCCAACCCGCCATCGCAGTGATCAAGAGTGAGATCGGGCGCGTTTTTGTCGAGCCATGAGGCGATGCACCCGAGTTCATCGGCGAGTTCTCGATGGAGCGGAGCGAGGGGACTGCTGTTGTCGACGCTCTGTTCTGTTGTTGTTACGGGAAGACCCAGGTTCGGTAATTCACCTTCGCCCCAGGCTGATTGCAGGCGGCCATGGTCAAGTGCGACACCGCCTAGAGGCCCGAGGTCAATGTGGATGTGGCCGGCTCGGCGGAGTTGATCGAATCTGCGCTGGCGGTTGATGGCGCCGGCCAATGCGCTTGCTCGGTCGCGAACGTCGGCGGCTTCTTCGAATCGCTCTTCGGTTGCGAGTGAAGTGATCTTTTCCGTGAGCGGTTGTAGGAGCAGGTCGGGTTCGATCGTTAATCCACGAACTGCTCGTTCGACAACGAGTTGGTACTCGTCGGGATCGACTCCGCCGGCACACGGACACATCGACACGCCAAGTTGTGCAGCTGTGCACGGAGCGTCACGAAGCGCGCGCTTGCCGATTCGACCTGAACATCGACGAAGCGGAACCGAGGTGTGAACGGCATCGATGACTCGCTGAGCTGATGACCGTGATGAAAGGGGTCCGAGATACAACGCGCCGTCGTCTTTCACGTCTTTCACAATCGACAGCCGGGGGAAGGTTTCAGCCAGTGTGAGTTTCACGTAGACATACCGACCCCAGTCTTTGAGTTGTCGGTTGTAACCCGGCATGTACTGATGGATGAGACGAATCTCGTGCACTGCTGCTGACAACGGATGGGGATGGACGACGTGATCGATATGTGCTGTCTCTCTGAGTAGTGAACCGATCTTTCGACGATCGTCTCCAGAGAAATACGAGCGCACTCGAGAACGGAGATTGGTGGCCTTGCCGACGTAGAGCACATCACCTCGAGCGTTGCGAAAGAGATAAACGCCGGGAGAGCGAGGCAGGGAATCGGTGAGACGAAGTTTCTGCGCGCTGGCGTGACCTGCCATCTTCGGCAATGAGAGAAGATCGTCGAGACCGGTGACACCGAGACCGCCAGCGCGTTCGATGAGCAGATGCAGCAGATCGCCAGTTGCTAGTGCGTCGTCAAGCGCACGGTGCGATGGTTTGTGATTGAGTCGCAGGTGCTGGGCAAGGGTTCCGAGTTTGCAGTTTGGAACTTCGTTACGGACGAGTCGTCGAGCCAGTGCGACGGTGTCGACGGCACGATTCGTAAGTTTGGGTCGCTGGTCGCGTTCGAGAGCGGCTTGCACAAACGACAGATCGAATCGGATGTTGTGCCCGACGATGACGGCATCGCCAATGAACTCAAGCAGAGAAGGCAGCACCGCTTCGATGCGAGGAGCGGGCATCACCATCGAATGAGTGATTCCGGTGAGCA
>CAIKHC010000021.1 GCA_903827085.1 uncultured Candidatus Nemicrothrix sp.
CGGCGGGGATCTGGAAATTCTGTGTGAGGTTGGTTTCGATTGCTCCCGGCGCGATTGCATTGACGCGGATCTTTGTCTTTGCGTACTCCATGGCCAACGAACGTGTGAGTTGGACGACAGCGCCCTTCGTCATGCAATAGGCCGTTGTGTAGGCCTGACCCATGAGCCCTGCGTTCGACGCGATGTTGACGATGTTGCCGTCCGACGCGAGCAAATAGGGGACGGCGGCCTGACAGAAGAAGAACGGCGCGTCCATGTTGACCGCAGCCATGCGGCGGTACTGCGCTTCGGTCATGTCAGCGAAATGGAACGCTCCGGCGATTCCGGCCACATTGACGAGGACATCAAGTCGGCCAAAGGCCTCAACTGCTTCGGCAATGGCATCGAAACATTCCGAACGCTCGGAGACATCGCCGACTCGCGAGACCGCAGTCCCGCCAGCCGAGGTGATCATTGAGACCGACTCGGCCAATGAGTCGGGGTTTACGTCATGAACAAAGACCTCGGCACCTTCGGCGGCCAGTCGTAGAGCCGTGGCTCGACCGATCCCAGAGCCTGCGCCGGTGATGAAGGCAACCTTGTCGTTGAATCGGCCTGGAACGAGATACGGCATGTCGGTCTCCTCGTGGGTGGACAGGCGGAGATCGTCGCACATCGGCGAACTTCAGGCCGTCGAAGTGACGAGGTATCGCGAGGTCGTTCAGTCGCGATACGTTGCCAAGGCACTGCACTGCCAAGGGGGCACTGCAGGGGAGGAGCTTGAGATGGACATCAAGGCTGGTAGCCGACTCGCTTGCCCGGAGTGCAGCGTCGAACTCGTCGTGGTCCGTCCCCCGAGCTCCGCTGTCGTTCTCACCTGCGGTGGTGTTGACGTTGTCGACGCCTCGGCCGATCGTCCCGGTGGCGGCCATGCCGACGCCAGTGGCGATGGCACCCTCGTTGGCAAGCGTTACGCCGACGAAGACTCAGGAATTGAAGTGTTGTGCGCCAAGCCCGGTCCGGGCACATTGGCTGCCGATGGCCGCGAGGTTCCCATTAAGGGTGCCAAGCCGCTTCCGTCCTCTGACTGATCTGAAGGTCATCGCGTGAATCTTTCGCTCTTGCTCGAGATGTCGGCATCGACGCTCGAGGATCGTCCTGCTGTTACTTCTGGAAGCCGATCACTCAGTTACGCCCAACTCGACGCAGCTGCACGTCGATGTGCAGCGAAGTTTTTGTCGATGGGTGCGACTGGCGTTGTGTATTGCGGTTCGAACGACGCGAGTTTTCCAATCGCGGTCTTTGGGGCTGCTTATGCCGGCCTTCCGTTTATTCCCTTGAACTATCGCTTAGGTGAAGAGCAACTGCAGCCGTTAGTTGAAGCGAATCGTGGCGCGGTTGTGATCGCTGAAACAGCGAAGATCCCCGGGGCCGATCCTGAGATGCTCGTGCTTCGCTCCACGCTGCTTGATGCATCGTTTGCGACCTCGGCCGATGTCGAACTTCCGCCCTTTGTCGATCCTGAAGACGTTGCCATCGTGCTTTACACGTCAGGCACTTCAGGAACTCCGAAGGCTGCGTTGCTTCGCCATCGTCATTTGACTGCTTATGTGATTGGCACAGTTGAGTTTGCTGGCGCCGAACCCGACCAAGCTGCGCTTGTAACTGTGCCGCCGTATCACATCGCTGGTCTCGCCAACTTGTTGTCGAACATGTACTCGGGTCGTCGAATCGTGTATCTCGAGTCATTCGATGCGCAGGTGTGGCTCGACACTCTGCGCAATGAACGAATTACACAAGCCATGGTTGTTCCCACGATGCTTGCGCGAGTTGTGCAGCACCTCGACGGTTCGCCGGCCGACGCTCCAATGTTGGCAACGCTTTCTTATGGTGGCGCTCGTATGCCACTTCCTGTTCTTGAACAGGCGCTCGAGTTGTTCGTCGGAACTGGTTTCGTGAACGCCTATGGCCTTACGGAAACCTCTTCGACCATTGCATTGCTTGGCCCTGAAGATCACGACGCGGCGTTTGCCGGCGATCCTGTCGCCAAAGTTCGTCTTGGCTCGGTGGGCAAGGTGCTCCCAGGTATCGAGGTTGAGGTTCGTGACGAGGACGGCAACGTGCTTGCGGTTGGCGAGCCCGGTTTGGTGTTCTTGCGTGGTGAGCAGGTGTCGGGCGAATACGAAGGCGGAAGCGTCGTCGACGCCGAGGGCTGGTTTCCGACCAAAGATCGTGGCTGGATCGACGAAGACGAGTACCTCTTTATCGAAGGCCGTGCCGACGACACCATTATTCGCGGTGGCGAGAACATCGCCCCTGCCGAAATCGAAGACGTACTTCGCCGCCACGAAGCGGTTGTCGATGCTGCTGTCGTCGGAATCCCCGACGACGAATGGGGACAGCAGATCGCTGCGGTGGTCGTTCTGGCACCAGGCAAGTCGGTTGGGGTCGACGAACTTCACGATTATTGCCAACAGCACCTGCGGAGCTCGAAAACGCCCTATCGCATCGAGTTCCGTGACGAACTGCCGCATACGCCCACTGGCAAACTCCTTCGACGAGAGGTACTTGCTGACCTCTTGGGGTGAGCAACTCGAGTTCTTTCTCGTAGATTGACCGTCGTGGATTTCTCTCTCGACGCCGAACAACTTGCTCTGAAGTCAGAGGCCGAGGAATTCGCAGTTGCAGCGGTCGCCAAGTACGGCCGCTTTAACGATTCGTGGCTGTGTTCGTTCTCGCGGGAGTGTTCGCAGGAACTCGCCTCACGTGGTTGGATCGGCATGACTTGGCCAAAGGAGTTTGGCGGAGGCGGACGTTCGCCTGTTGATCGGTTGATCGTGAGCGAAGCGCTCATCACCGCTGGCGTGCCGATCGGGGCAACGTGGTTTGCCGATCGTCAGATGGGCCCGGGTTTGTTTACGTTTGGAACACCCGAACAGTGCGAGCGGTATCTGCCCGAGATTTTGGCTGGCGATGTCACATGGTGCATCGGCATGTCTGAACCCAATAGCGGTTCGGATCTTGCTTCACTGAGTACGTCTGCAGTTCGCGATGGCGATGAGTGGGTCATTAATGGTCAGAAGATTTGGACCTCGTTCGCCCACGAATCGGACTACTGCTATTTGATCTGTCGAACTGAATCGATTCCCGGAAAGCCACATCTCGGAATCAGCGAAATCATCGTTCCGATGGATACTCCGGGTATCGAAGTCCGGGCGATCCGCGACATGGTCGATGCTCGCCACTTCAACGAGGTGTGGTTCGACAACGTTCGCGTTCCGGTTGGCAACTTGGTTGGGGTCGAGGGCAAAGCCTTCTCGCAAACCATGAAGCAACTTGAACACGAGCGCGGTGGCATCGATCGTTTGGTGTCGAACCGAGCGCTCTACCTTCATGTACTTGAACGGGCAGACACTTCCGATCCAGTTGTTCGTCAAGAGATCGCTGAACTCGAAATCGGATTCACCGTGGGGCGGCTGTTGGTCTATCGCAGTGTGTTGGGGCAGACCCCAACGGGATTCGCTGCCGGTACCAAATGTGTCTGCACCGAATACGAACAGCGAGTAGCTGACTTTGCCGCTCGAATCTTGGGGCCCGAGGCAATGTTGCTCTCGGAATGGTCCACAGAAATCGCCTATGCGCCGGCGTACACGATCATGGGTGGTACGTCGGATGTCATGCGCAACATCTTGGGCGATCGGGTACTCGGCCTTCCTCGGTGACAGGGTCGGCATCAGTGTCTGAGACCGGCAACAATGACGGCATGATCACCTTGGATGTCGCCGACCGAGTTGCCACCATCACTCTGAACGACCCGGGTCGTCGGAACATCGTTTCGGCTGCGCTCAACGCTGCGGTTGCCGAAGGCATGGACGAGCTTGAATCCCGAGACGATGTCGGAGCCATTGTGGTCACCGGTGCGCCGCCAGCATTCTGCGCAGGCGCTGACCTCGACGACCTCGCAGCGTGCGATACCGAAGAAAAGTTGCGCACTATTTATTCGGGGTTCTTGCGCCTGGCCGATTCGCCGCTTCCGACAATCGCTGCGGTAAATGGTGCTGCGGTTGGCGCAGGGCTCAACCTTGCGTTGGCCTGCGATGTGATCCTTGCTGGCGAATCAGCAAAGTTCGACACGCGGTTCTTGCAGATTGGATTGCACCCGGGCGGCGGAAATACCTGGAGGCTTCGTCGCATCACCGACCTGCAGACCACGATGGCGCTTGTGTTGTTCGGCGAGGTCGTCGACGGCGCTCGTGCCGCGGAAATTGGGTTGGCGTGGAAATGTGTCCCCGACGCTGAGCTTCTTCGTGTTGCTCAGGCGATGGCGGCGAAGGCTGCTGCTGGTCCGACCGATGTCGTTCGTTCAATGAAGGCAACAATTTTGGCCAACGACGCAATTACGAATTCTGAAGACGCGGTTTCAGCCGAACTTGGTCCTCAACTCGCATCTTTGAGCGGTGATGCCTTCGTTGAGTTATTGGCGAAGCTCCGTGCTCAGATTGCATCGAAGTCCTGAACGGTGAGTTCGGCGTCATCAGGCTGGGAGCTCGCAGTCGGTTTTGCTGATCAAGCGATCGACCGACATGTCGCGTTAGGGCTCCCATCCATCGGCACCGGTACCGAACTTCTTTCGCAACGATCCCTCTTTACCGATGTCTCGAGCCGCCGACAGGTATCTATGGGCGGACACTGTCAATTGCTACGCACCGTCGACGGCTGGTGTGCAGTGCACCTTCCTCGACGCGACGATCTCGATCTTCTGCCTGCATGGTTGGGAGTCGAAGCGGAGGCCGAGGACATCCCGTGGGCGGCAATTGCCCAAGCGCTTTCATTGCGATCCGCCAGCGAGGTTGTACAGACCGGCCAAGAACTTGGTCTCGCCGTCTCGGCAATGCCGGATGGCGAAGATGAACAGTTACGAGACCGTGGCACCACCAACCCCGCTCGTCCGTGGATCCAACGGCGGGTGGGAACGCGCCAGCACGATATTTCGTTAGACGGTGCGCGCGTTGTTGATCTGTCATCGCTCTGGGCGGGACCGCTCTGCTCTCGACTCCTTACCGAGGCTGGGGCGAAGGTTGTGAAAGTGGAATCCTCAACTCGGCCCGACGCATCGCGTGATGGCGACCGAGCGTTTTTCGATTGGCTTCACGCTGGACAGGAATTCGCGTCGCTGCCGCTCGAAGAGCCGTCAGGTATTGCGGACCTTGTTGCCCTCATCGAGCAGGCCGATGTGGTGATTGAAGGTTCACGCCCACGAGCACTTGATCGGCTCGGCATTATCCCGGCCGAGATTGTGGCGAAGCGTCCCGGCACCGTGTGGTTGTCGATTACCGCCTATGGCCGCTGTGGGCCTTGGCGTGATTGGGTGGGATTCGGCGACGACGCTGCGGTTGCGGGTGGATTGGTGGATCTCAACGCTTCTGGAGTTCCGAGTTTCGTTGGCGATGCCGTCGCCGATCCGCTGACTGGCTTGCTCGCGGCAGCAATTGTCGCTGACGCAGTCGGCCACGGAGGGGGCGTCACGATCGATGTGGCATTACGTGAAGTAGCGCGCAGTGCGGCTGCTGCAGCAAGAGTTGTGTGGTGAGTATGCGCACGGTGATTTCCAACGCAGAGGTCGATGGCCAATTGGTGTCGGTCGTGATCGAGAACGAAATCGTCGCCGCGATTGATGTGCGCCCGCCTGCGGGGGAAGCCAGTGTCATCGATGCAAATGGCGCAGCGCTCATCCCGGGTCTTCACGATCACCATGTGCACCTCTTGGCGATGGCCGCGCGTCTCGAGGGCGTGGATCTCGACGCATTTGAAGACCCTGATGCTTTCGACCGCGCTTTGAGAACTGCAGCGGATTCAGTTGGCGATGGTTGGCTGCGTGCATCGGGATACGACGAACATCGCCACGGCCTGCTTGATTGTCGTCGTCTCGATGCGTTGGTTGGGACGACCAAGGTTCGTGTTCAGCACCGTTCTGGGTTGGCCTGGGTGTTGTCTTCGGCCGGTCTCGACGCGGTCCTTAGTGATGACATCCCATCAGGAGTTGAACTCGATGCCGGCGGGAGGCCGACCGGTCGGCTACTTCGCCTCGATGCGTGGTTGGCTGAACGTATTGGAGTCAGTGCTCCCTCACTTCAGAGAATCGGCGCCCAACTTTCGTCATTTGGAATTACAGGTGTTACCGACGCCACTCACAACCTTGGCGCTGGCCGTGCCGAGTTACTTCGGCAGGCGGTGCGAAATGGATCGTTGCCACAATCGCTGACCTTGCTCGGCGTGAATGATGAGGAGCGCTCATCGGTTGAGGGTTGGGCAACTGTTGGTCCGATAAAGATCCTCGTCGATGAAGTCGTTGGTCTTGATGTTGACCTGCTTGCCAAACAAATCGAGGGTCATCATTGCGTTGGACGCGCTGTTGCCATTCACGCGGTGTCGCGAGCTGAGACGGTCACGGTGGTGACCGCACTGGCGCTCGCAGGAATGATGCCTGGCGATCGCATCGAGCATGGTTCAGTGCTTCCGACCGATCTCGACTCTTTGCTCAAATCGGGCGGAGTGACCGTGATCGTGCAGCCCGCCCTTGTGTGTGAGCGTGGCGATCACTACTTGAAAGTCGTTGACGGCGAAGATCTTCCGTTCCTTCATCGTGCGGGAACGCTCCTCGAGGCAGGTGTCCGGGTAGCGGCGGGCAGTGATGCGCCCGTGACATCGGCTGATCCGTGGCTCGCAATCGCTGCGGCGGCAACACGAACCACACGCACAGGCCAACGTTTGGGAGTACCTGAGCGAGTCGAGGCTGCGACGGCACTTGGTTGGTATCTCACTGATCCCCTCGATCCGAGTGGACCCATTCGTCGCGTAAAGGTTGGTGCCCGAGCAGATCTTTGCCTTCTTGATGCGCCGCTCGCCGAGGTACTCGCCGATCCAAATGCATCGCATGTGCGCACTACATGGGTGCGGGGCAGGCTGGTGTACTCATGATCGCTGCTCTTGCGCCGTCGGCCCTCCTAGATCTCATTGCCGATGGGCTTGATGACACCGCGTTGGACACGGTCTCGTCGTCGCCGGCCGTTCTCGTTGATCTAACTCCACCGTTCAGTTCCGCTGACCTCCTGCGTGCGACCCAACTCCTCCAGACCGCACCAGTAGTTCTTATTGGTGTTTCGGAAAATGCAGTGGCTGATGACCCGGCAGTTGTTGGTCTCGACATCTTGTTGTGTTCGTCTGATGTCGCTCCCGCTCCCTGGATTGCCTGCGGGTCGCTGTTGAACGAGTCGCTTGCTGCATTGCTCGCTTCGATTGCTGCATCGCCTGATGCAGCAATCGGCCTGACGCAATTGCTTCGTGTCAGCGAACGTTCCTCTGCCGCCGAAGCAGTTGTTGCCGAGTCTTGGGTGTACAGCCTCTTACAAGGCGGCGACCGCTATTCGACATGGCTCGCTGGTCGCTCATCACGTACGCCAAGGCCTCGACCAGAACATTCTGTTGTCAACGTGCAACGTTCCGAAGATGAATTGCGGATCACGTTGAATCGACCCGAGGTCCATAACGCGTATGGCGCGCGAATGCGCGATGAGTTGGTGGAGGCATTTCGACTCGTTGGTGTCGATCAAACAATCACTCGGGTGTTGCTTCGTGGAGAAGGTCCGTCATTCTGCAGCGGCGGCGACCTCGATGAGTTCGGAACTGCGCCTGCGCCGGTTGAAGCGCACAGCATCAGAACACGACGCAATGCTGGTGTTGCTCTTTCGGCAATCGCTGAACGAGTTGAGGTACATGTCCACGGAACATGTGTCGGTGCTGGCGTGGAGTTACCGGCGTTTGCAGCGCGCGTAGTTGCACATCCGGACACAACGTTCTTGTTGCCGGAAATCTCGATGGGCCTCGTGCCGGGTGCGGGCGGCACGTCGAGCATTCCCCGGCGGATCGGGCGGCATCGTGCCGCGTACTTCGGACTGTGCGGTCAGCCAATCGACGTCACAACTGCGTTGGCATGGGGCTTGATCGATGCCGTAGACACCCAAATTCTCGAACAAGGTAAGGACGCCAATGGCTGATGATCCAACAGTCGGTTCGACGCAATGGGCGCAATGGCGCCAGGCGGTTGATCTCGACGACTACGAATCTCGTTGGGATCGCATGGCCGAAAATGGCGAGAACCCGCACGGTGAAGTCGATTTCGTGATGCAGTTCGAACCAAAGACGGCGCTCGACGCCGGTTGTGGATTCGGACGGGTTGGTATCGAACTCAATGCTCGCGGTGTGGACGTCATCGGGGTCGATCTCGACCCCGACTTGCTTGCGCGGGCAAAGCGTCGGGCTCCGGAACTCGATTGGCGACTCGCAAACCTTGCAACGGTGGACCTCGGTCGTCAGTTCGACCTCGTCGTTGTCGCCGGAAACGTGATCGGCTTCGTCGACGCGCCAGACCGCCAACTCGCGGTGCAGAACTGTGCTCGGCACGTTGCTCCCGGTGGGTGGTTGGTTATGGGAAATCAACTCAAGGCCACGTGGCCAACGATGAAAGAGTTTGATGAGTGGTGTTCCCATGAAGGCCTTTTCCCGGCCGAACATAAGGCGGGGTGGGAGAGCGAGATGTTGGGTGAGGACCCGGACTACGTGGTCACCGTGCATCGGCGTCCGCCCTCGTGATCGTGGTCCTGCGATTGCACTGACTCCTCTGTGGCAGGATCGTGGCGCACGCCATTCGGGGGGCCGACACGATGACTGATCTCACAGAACCGACGGAAGTTCCCGTCAAAGACATCGGAACACTGCGGAGCCGGGCCGAAGGTTCAGGACCAACAACTCGCCGTCCAATCACGGTGCCAGCAGAGCGCTACTACTCACCTGAATTCGCCACTCTTGAAGAAGAGCGCATGTGGCCGCGGGTTTGGCAGATGGCAACAACGATCGATGCTGTGTGCGATCCGGGCGACTGGGTCGAGTTTTCTGCTGGAAAATTGTCGGCGATCATTCTTCGCGATCAAGACGGCGTACTTCGTGCCTTCCAGAACGTCTGCATGCATCGAGGAATTGAGCTTTGTACGGGTTCGGGCACCGGTCGAACAGAACTTCGCTGTGGCTTTCATCGTTGGTGCTGGAACCTGGATGGTTCTTTGAGCGAGATCCCGAGCCGCCGAGATTTCGGCGTCATCGACAACGATGCCTACGGACTTCCACCGGTTCTCGTCGACACATGGGGGCCGCTCGTCTTTGTGAACTTCGATACGAACGCAATGAGCCTCGCCACCTATTTGGGTGGCGCGCCGGCCGATGCGGCCTATCTCAAAATGGACGATTTCCATTGCCGGTTTGAAATCAGTGTGAAGGTGCCGGCGAATTGGAAAACCGCCGCTGATGGATTCAGCGAGACCTATCACGTGCAGGGATTGCATCCCGAGTTGCTCAAGGTTTTCGCCGACCTTGATAACCATCAGGTGTTTTGGGATCACGTCGGCCGGAGCCGTCAGCTTTACGGCGTTCCGTCTCCGCGAATTCGTCCCACGCCGACCGACCAAGAAGTGTGGGAAGCATTCGCTTCGGTGTACTCGGCCCGCGCGGGGCTCGATGCCGCAGCACCTGGCCCGGCTCCGGCCATTCCTGAGGGCTCAAATCTTTTCGAGGTCATGGCCACGTGCGTGCGCGAAGCGCAAGCCGCGAAGGGTGTTGATCTTTCCGAGTACACCAATGAGCAGATCATGATGATGGATCAGCACAACGTGTTCCCGAACATCACGGTCTTGCTCCATCCGGACCTTCTTTCGGTGCTTCGCACGCGTCCTGGCGATACGACCGACGAATGCTGGCTCGACATCTTTAACTTCGATCGAGTTGGAGCGAGTGCGTCGCGCAACAAGCCGATGAAACTTGAAGTCCCGCTTGATTCCATGGCCTTCGGTACAGTCTTCAACCAAGACTTCGACATGTTGCGAACGGCGCAGCGAGGATTGCATCAGCCGGGCTTTACGCGCATCACCCTGTCGCAAGAGGAAAGTCGTATCTTGAATAACCAACTTGCGCTTGAGCGCTATCTCGGAATTTCACCGAGTCAGATTGAGGGCGATCTTCCGTAATGGTTGTTGCGACTGCAACTCGTCGTCGGGCCGATGGAGGCCCGAGCGCGCGATCGCTCCTCATCAGCGTCTTGGGTCAGTGGGTTGGCCCGAATGACACGCCAGTGTGGACAGCGACGTTGGTTGGCGCGCTTGAAGCACTCGGGATCGAATCCCGGGCAGCGCGCCAAGCGGTGAACCGAACGGCAGCCGACGGATGGCTCGAGGGCGAGTCTGTTGGTCGTTACACCCGATGGCGGCTCACAAGTTCCGGTCGTCGCATGATCGGCTCGGCGGTGCCTCGCGTGCAGCGTTCGATCGTCGCCGATCAAAAGTGGGACGGAACGTTCTTGCTGCTGATGCTCACCGGCACTGCTCTTGACCGCGAGTCGCGAGAACGACTCGCGGTGGGCCTCGACTTTGAAGGTTTTGGCACGCTTGGCACCGGAACGTGGGTCGCGGTGGGCGAGGGGTCGCGAGAAGGGGCCGAGGTTGTTCTCACGGCCTGCGGACTCCAAGACGAGGCACTGCTGTTCCACGCCACCACCGTTGAGGGGGCCGAGACCCCGGCTGAAGTCGTGGCCATGGCCTGGGATCTCGGAACTGCAGCTGCTGCGCACGAGGCGTTCGTTGAGCAATTCGAAACCGCAGTGCCGGCCGATGATGCTGAAGCATTTGCCCTCCGGACCCGTATGGCGCATGAGTGGCGCCATATCCTGAGCGTCGACCCTTCGTTACCCCCCGAATTGCTCCCTGAGGACTGGATCGGAACCCGGGCCCGAAAGGTCTTTCAGCGCCAGTTCAGCCAATGGGCGAATGCGGCAACGTCGTACTACATAAGGTTGTCAGAGGAGCCTGTTGTGTCGTAGATTGGTCCCCATGACCGAACTCGACTTCCCCGTCTTCGACTGCGACAACCATTACTACGAGGCCGTCGATGCCTTCACCCGGCATCTCGATCCTCGTACTGCATCACGCACCATTGAGTGGTGCACGATCAACGGCCGTCAGTACCACGTCATTGGCGGCAAGGTCAGCCATGCAGTGGTCAACCCGACCTTCGATCCGGTTGCGCTTCCTGGTGTGCTCAAGGATTACTTCCGCGGCAACCCGAACAACGAAAACCCGATCGAACTTCTGAAGCAGCGCGAACCAATTCGTCCCGCGTATCGCGACAAGGACGCACGTATTGCGACGCTCGACGAGCACGGTCTTGAAAAGTGCTGGCTATTCCCAACACTTGGCATGATCTACGAAGAACCGCTCCACAAAGATCCGTGGGCAGTCATGCAGGTGTTCACCGCGTTCAACCGTTGGATGCTCGAAGACTGGTCGTTCAACCACAAGGACCGCATCTTCACCGCTCCGTACATCACGCTTGTCGATGTTGATTGGGCAGTGAACGAACTCAAGTTTGCGCTCGACAACGGCGCAACCACGGTTGTTATGCGCCCGGCCGCACCGACCACGGTCGATGGTCAGCGTTCACCCGCCGATCCCATGTTCGATCCGTTCTGGGGTCTTGTGAACGAATCAGGCATCACTGTCGTGGCGCACGCTGGCGACTCCGGCTACACCGCACATGGTTACGGTGAAGACAACGGATTCTCCGCAGGGTTTGGACAGCAAACACGTCCGCAGCCGTTGCGTATGGCCACGATGTTCGATCGTCCCATCGAGGACTTTCTCGGTTCGCTTGTCTGCGACAAAATGCTCGACCGTTTCCCGAACGTCCGAGTCGCATCAGTTGAAAACGGTTCAGGGTTCCTTCGTGGTCTGCTCAAGAAGCTCGACAACACCGCAAAGAAGATGCCGGGATGGTTTAGCGAGCAGCCTTCGGAAACCTTCCGTCGCAACATCTGGATCAATCCATTCTGGGAAGACGATGTCCACGAGGTTGTTGAACTCATGGGTTCCGATCGCGTGATCTTCGGTTCGGATTGGCCGCATATCGAAGGCATGCCGGAACCCCTTGATTACATCGACGAACTCAAGGAGTTCTCACCTGCCGTGCAAAAGATGATCATGCGCGACAACGTCACCGAGCTGAACACTCGTCGACCAGCCTGAATGGTGGGCCGTTACGGCCCGTCGCTGTTCCGGGGGGAACGTACAAAGGCCTCCACATTGTGGAGGCCTTTGTCGCGTCTGAAGTGAGAAATGCAGTGAGTTGTTTCTGCGAGGCAACCTAGAAATTGCCGTCGAGGATGAGATCGCGGATTTCTCGTTTAAGGATCTTTCCCGTTGCGCCTCGAGGCAGTGGCTCGTTACGGATAAACCACTTTGAGGGGATCTTGAACGGCGCAATCCGTTCAGCGAGGAACGCGGAGAGCGCATCAAGATCAATTGTGGTCCCAGGCGTGGGATAAATCGCTGCAACGACTTCTTCGCCGAGCCGGTCATGGGGAAGTCCAAAGACTGCAACCTCGTGAATGCCATCGTGTTCGAAGATCGCAGCTTCAACTTCGGAGCAATAGACGTTCTCGCCACCGCGGAGGACCATGTCTTTGATGCGATCGACGACGTACAGGAATCCTTCATCGTCGAGGTAGCCAAGGTCGCCAGTATGAAGCCATCCGTTACGAATGGTTTCGGCAGTTGCCTCGGGACGATTCCAGTACCCACGAATGAGCATTGGACCAGCAAGACAGACTTCGCCAACTTCACCGTTGGGTTGTTCGGAATCGTTGGGGTCAACGATCTTGACCTGCATGATCGGAACAACGCGCCCGGTGCTTGATGGCTTTTCCATGTAGTCAGGACCAGTGTTTCCTGGTCCGTAGCCATTGGTTTCAGTAAGGCCGTAGCCAAGTTGCGGGCTTGCCTTGCCTGCAAACGAACCTTCGATCTTGCGAACGAGTTCGGGGGCCATCGGTGCGCCACCGCCGCCGACATTCTTCAGGCTCGAAGTGTCGTACTTGTCGAAATCGGGATGACTGATGAGATCTTGCGACATCGTTGGAACGCCAACGAAGTTGGTGACCTTTTCGCGATCGATGAGCTGCAGCGCGCGCAATGGATCCCACTTATGCATCATCACAAGTTTTGCGCCCGTGGCTACAGATCCGAGCATGACCGGAACGCAGCCGGTGACGTGGAACAGCGGGACGGTAAGGATGAAGCAAGGTGGAATTGGCGCAGGGGCGGTTGCCGGATCGGGCGGAGTGTCCGGAGCCCAACGAATCGCTTCAACAGTTGTTCTGCATGCAAATGCGAACAGACCCGACAACACGGCGCGGTTCGTTGAGACCGCACCCTTGGGGACGCCGGTTGTCCCAGAAGTGAAAAGAATGGTTGCGTCGTCGTCGGCGGCGACATCGACGGCCGGCATTGGTGCGCCTGGCGTAACGACATCGGCGAGATGGTCACAGCCTGCGGGGAGTTCGCCTTCTGCGCGAATGACCAATCCCGGGATATTTAGTGCGGAAAGGCGATCGCCAATTCGGTCGACTCGTTCGCGATCGGTAATGAGAACTTTTGCGCCAGAATCAACCAGACCGAATTCAATTTCCGGACCGGTCCACCAAGCGTTGACCGAGACCGCAATTGCGCCGATCGAGGTCGCTGCGCCGAATGCGGTAATCCATTCGGGGAAGTTGCGCATATCGATGGCGACACGGTCGCCCTTCTTGATGCCATAACGCTCAACGAGGACGTGCGCGATTTCGTTGATGCTTGTGAGCACTTCGGCATTCGTCCAGCGCTCATCTTCGAAGACGATGTACACATCGTCGGCAGGACGCTGTTTGAGCATCTCGAAAAGCGACCGAAGCGTTGGGGGGAGATTGGCAAAAATGCGGCTGGGTTGACCCAGAACCTCGGCGTCAGCGATTTCAAATGGTGCGCCGGGGCCGGTAAGTACCGCGACTGCATCTTCGAATGTCATTCCCATAGTGGTTCCCTCCCGACGGCTGACGGGGGAGACGCTACGGGACAGACGGCCTGCTTTGCTACCGGTCGGTAACGCCGGTCAATCGAGCTGACGAACTGTGGTCATCGCAAGGGCCATGAGGCGGTCTTCGGCCCCCTGGTCGCGAACTTCAACACGGACCAAATGGTCTGGGCCTCTCCTGCCGGCAGATGTCGCAGTAGCGACAATGGGCCCAACTCGGCCGGGACTCAGATAGTGAACCGCAAGGTCGGTGACGATGGCCTCGGGCGTCGGTTCCACCGTCGATCGTCCGACCACAAGGCTGCGGGCGGCAGCATCGAGCGCGACTGCGCTCGAACCGCCGTGGAGGATTCCCCATGGGTTTCGAAGTCGTTGCTCGATCGAAAGGTGGACCACGCCGGGGGTCTTGCTCGCCGACAGGTTGAAGAACTCATGGGTGGGTGCCGCAAAGATTGGATCGTTGGGGACGTCGCGCTCAATGGGTTTGACCGGGCGGTTGAACGCAGGAGGCCCATTGGCCGGTGTGAGGATGGCGCAGGACATCCACGACGTGGCGACTGCCGCTCCGTCAGAGTCAGCAACATCGACACGCGTAACGACAGATGATCGACCCCGACGCAGTACGTGTGTGTTCAGAGTGAGTTCTCCGGTGCCGCGAGCACCAG
The DNA here is from genome assembly GCA_903827085.1 of uncultured Candidatus Nemicrothrix sp. Classification (GTDB taxonomy): domain Bacteria; phylum Actinomycetota; class Acidimicrobiia; order Acidimicrobiales; family Acidimicrobilacustridaceae; genus Acidimicrobilacustris; species Acidimicrobilacustris europaeus. The sequence continues at coordinate 14,589 of CAIKHC010000021.1, forward strand.
TCAACGCGTCGGGCGCGCGTCGAATCATGAGGTTGGTGGTGACGATCCAGTCCGGGAGGCTGGCAAGGCCAGAGGTCATCCCACCGATGGAATCGATGATGCATGTGAGTAGGTCCGTGCCAAGGCGTCCATCGGCATCAAGCGTGGTCGGTGTTCCCGGAAAGTGGCCGACGGTGTGCGGCAGTGTGGCTGTTCCGTCGCCGATCTCTTCAATCATCATGAGCAGGTACTGCGCGACGCCGATTTCTGCGGGACTGCCGAATCCGCTCATAACGCAACGACTTCGGTTGTGGCGGTGGAAACAAGTGCGCCATTGCCGTCGTGGACATCGACTGAAGCTGTGAGTCGTCCATTTGCTGGGCCACCAATTGCGGTTGCCGTCGCGGTGAGTGGTCCGACACGACCGAGATCGAGGTACGCCAAGTGCATGTCGGTCGTGACCGCACCGCCGTCGAACAATGAACGAGCAAGCGATGCGGAAGCTTCATCGATGAGCGACGCGTGAACTGCGCCATGGAGTGCACCGACGGTGTTGCACACAACGGGTCGGAGTTCGATCGACGCGATTCCTGGTTGGCTCACGCGAAGTTCGAGTTCATCGAGGTAGTTCGTCTCGAGTTTCTCGTGGGCCGAATTCGCATTCATCTTTCGACGGCCAGGCGTCATATTGATGGTGATGTTCACGAGATGTTCGGGTCGGGGAACAACGGCGAACGTGAGAAGAGCCGATCCCGCTGGTCGTTCGCCATCGGCGAGCAACTCAGCTTCGATCACGAGGGTGCGCCGTCCGCGACGACGAACGTGGAGGTTGGCCTGAAGGAGTTCGGTGGGGCCCGCAGGAAGAAGGTGGATGGACATGTCGGCGGTAAAGGCCCAGTCAGGGTCGGAAGCGGAGATTGAGCGCATTCCGCCGAGCGCATCAACGAGCATCGCCACCGTGGCGAGTCGGGCCATCCCGTCGGGAGTCGAAGTAAATGGTGTGACAGGCATCCAGCCGCGCACATCGCCCGATTCATCTTGTTCGGACTCAAGGGCAAGCAGGCTCATTGCGTGCCGAGGCGGCGGATAGGCCGGACGAGAGTCGTTAGAGGCATCGTCGGCAGGCACGAGGAGCGAGTCTACGGGGCCTGCGCTGTCTTCTTATCGGTCGTCACCGGTAGGGTCAGAACTCGTGCGCCAGCGGTCGATGTTCCGGTTTGCCCTTGCTGTAGGTCTCGGGTTTGCGACGCTCATGTGTGCATCGAACCTGGCGCAAGCGCAATCTGCGACGACCACGCCCCGAGTGGTGCCTGCGTCACTTCGGATTCGAGCGTTTGGTGACGCCGTGACTGCCGGGTTTGGTGTCGATCGTTCTGGTGCAGCGCTTCCAACCACTGACGCAATGCAATGTCGTCCGAAGTGGATCGGCGACGGCACCGCAACGACCGCAGGAACTCGATGTTCATCGAACGGCTCGAACGGGCCTGGTTCGCCAGCCGACGAGGTCTCATTCAGTGCCGATTTTGGGATGGCAAACAAAATGTCGTGGGCCGCACAGGTTGCGAGTCAGCTCGGTGCGGTGGACTTCGCGAACTACGCAGTCACGGGTTCGAGTCTGGCTAGTTGGTTAAACCTTCCGCAGGATGACGATGCTCCTAGTGAAGGAGCGCAACACGATCTCCTCGAACGCATCGAACGCGACGATCCCGACATTGTGCTTGCAACGATCGGTGGGGAAGCGATCCTGCAGCAGCCCGCTGGTGCAGTTCGAACCTGCGCGAAATGGTCTGGCGACGGAATTGAGAGAGCGCAGTTTCTTGCATGCGTGAACGCACTTCTTGATCGCCAGTTGGTGAAACAACGTGTGATGGCAATCGCTTTTGATGTCTTGGCCAGCACGCAAAACGCAAAAATGCTCTTCGCTACGTATCTCCCTGCCGAGCCACAGTTCAGTGTCCTTGTCCCTTGGCAACAGACCGTTCTTGCCGAGGCAATCAACATCCAGATTCGCCAAGCTGTGCAGGGAGTAGCCGAGTCCGGTGCTGCATGGGCGAAGAGAATCGATGTTGTCGAAGTGTCGTTTCAGGCCGATCGCTGCCCACCGGTCGTCAGATCTGGGCCGGCGTTTCTCGGGCGCACATGGTTCACGCCTGTTCCACGATGCGGGGTTGGGGCTCCACCCACTCCCAGTGAGCTGGCCTTTACTCCAGTGAGTTTTGGGACGGTTCCAAGTGCCTCGCTGCAGCAACTCATGGCGAGTGCGGCGATCGAAGTGATCCAGCGCCAGGCCTGGTCCTAGGGAGTCGCTTGCCGGCGCCTACCGCCGGCGGATTTGGCGTTTCCTCTGACCGTTGATGGGTGGCAGGATGGGAAACGTTCGTAGGCCCTTGCGGCCAAATGGGGGAGGACTCAAATGCTCGATCTTCTGATCAAGGGCGGATCCGTTATCGACGGAACCGGTCGTGAACGATTCCGTGCCGACGTTGGTGTTCGTGACGGGCGCATCGTCGCTATCGGCGACATCACCGAACAGGCCGCCAAGACGATCGACGCCGAAGGGCGCGTTGTTGCCCCTGGCTTTATTGATCTCCATACCCATTACGACCCGCAGGTGATGTGGGACCCAGCGGCAACACCGTCGTCGTTGCACGGTGTCACGTCAGTGTTTGGCGGCAACTGTGGTTTTTCCATTGCACCGGTAACTCCTGAAGCCGCGGAGTACCTCATCCCCATGCTTGCTCGCGTGGAAGGCATGCCGGTTGAGTCTCTCGAAGCGGGGCTCGATCTCATGTGGGACGGATTCGGTTCATGGCTGAATCGTCTTGAAGGAAACCTTGCGGTTAACGCCGGGTTTATGGTCGGGCACAGCGCGCTTCGTCGAGTCGTAATGGGCGAGGATGCTGTCGGACACGAGGCAACTCCCGAGCAGATCGCCGCAATGGTCGCACTTCTTCATCGCAGTATCGAAGAAGGCGGCATGGGTTTCTCCAGCACCGCGTCGAACACGCACAATGATCATCAAGGCAACCCGGTGCCATCGCGTTGGGCGACCCGCGATGAGTTCATTGCGCTTTCGACTGCAGCTGGTCAGCACGCAGGAACTTCGCTCGAATTCATTTCATCGGCCTCAGCGTTCTTCAATGACGATGAAATGAACCTCATGGCCGACATGAGCGTCGCTGCCCAGCGTTCACTCAACTGGAACGTGATGGTTGTTTCTTCTGATCCCGCTACCGCGGAAGGTCGAGCAAACAAACTGTCGGCTTCAGATGTTGCTGCAGCCAAGGGCGGTCATGTCGTTGGGTTGTGTCTTCCCGAGCCAATGCGCATGCGCCTCTGCTTCGCAACTGGGTTTGTTCTCGACATCCTTCCTGGCATTAAAGACGTCATTCATTTGCCGCTGCCCGAACGAAAAGCGGCACTTTCTGATCCTGCAGTGCGCGCAACGATCGCTGCCGCACTTTCACAGATGCCACCTCAACACTCGCTTGCCGCGCTTGCCGACTACCGCATCATCGATGTCTCGAAAGATGAGTTGCGCCCGTACGTCGGCCGACTCGTTGCCGACATTGCAAATGAAAAGGGAGTTGCACCGATCGACGCGCTCCTCGACATCGTTGTTGCTGACGATCTGCTCACGGGCCTTGAGCCACGCTTTATCGGTACCGACGACGAGTCATGGGTCGAGCGTGTCCGACTTCTCGAAAATGACCCCCGAGTCATTGCCGGTGGTTCCGATGCGGGTGCTCATCTCGACATGATGAAGACGTTCGCGTGCCACACCGGCTTCTTGGCCGAAGCAGTTCGTAATCGTCAGCTCATTTCGCTTGAACGAGCGGTGCAGTTGTTCACCGATGCACCGGCACGCTTTTACGGGGTTCGCGATCGCGGACGTGTTACCGAGGGCTGGTTCGCCGATCTTGTCATTCTTGATCCGGACAAGGTTGGCCCCGGCGAAGTCGTGCCCCGTCAAGACCTTCCCGCCAACGGCTGGCGCCTCTATTCAGAAGCAACGGGAATCGATGCCACCATCGTGAATGGTGTCGAGATTGTTCGCGACGGCAAGGTCACTGGCGATACGCCAGGAACCACGCTTCGTTCTGGTCGCGATACCGAAACCGTCGCGATCTGAGTTCCGAAACCCGAATCAGAAATCGGGAATCGGAATGTCGAGCGTGCTCGACTCGGTGCCGCCATCGATTTCGATGATCTTGCCGGTGACATAACGCGCCGCGGGCGATGACAAGTACAGAACGCCGAGAGCGATGTCCTCTGGTTCGCCGATAAAGCGAAGCGGCGTGTTGGCGATCATGGTGTCGCGGATCTCCGGCATCACGAGAACAGTTTCGAGTGCCGAAGTTGCCGTTGACCCAACCGCAATGCCGTTCACGCGGACCTTCGGGTTGAGGTCGGTGGCGAGGTAGCGGGTGAGGTGGCTGAGCCCGGCCTTAGCGACGCCGTACTGGGTGAGGCCTCGAGCGGCGGTGCGTCCGGCCATCGAGGAGATGTTCACGACGCAACCGTGGTTCTCGACCAGCTGCGGGATGCATGCCTGCGTAAGAGCAAGGGCAGTGGTCACGTTGAAGTGGAACGCAGCTTCAAACGACTTGGCCGTGACGTCGGTGATGGCTGCAGGAGGCGATCCGCCAGCGTTGTTCACCACGATGTCGATCTTGCCGAGTTCTTCGATCGCAGCATTGGCGAACTCGTCGAGAAACTCGAGCTTGTTGACATCGCCGGGAAGCACGAACGCACGACGACCGAAACCGCGGATAGCGGTTGCGATCTCTTCGAGTTCGTCGACGCTGCGAGAAGTGATGGCAACATCGGCGCCAGCTTCAGCAAGGGCAAGGGCAGATGCAGCACCAATGCCACGTCCGGCACCAGTGACGATGGCGACTTTGCCATCAACGCGGAAACGATCAAGGAGACTCATGGCCGCAGACACTAGAGCCCAATCAGGCTCAGCGTCGCATGATGTCGGTGCGAATTGTCAGTTTCGCTAGCGCCCCAGAGTCGATGGTGACGCCGAGCCCTGGTCCAGCCGGGACGGTGATTGTTCCGTTGCCGCTGGGGCCTGAGACGTTGAACGGTGCGCAGATGTCTTCGATGAAAAAGCGAGAGGTTGCCGCAATATCGCCAGCGAGGGTTGCGCCCGGATGGGCGGCGAGCGCGATGTTTGCCGCGCGCCCGATTCCGCAATCGAGCATTCCGCCGACCCATGCGTCGATGCCGAGGCCCGCGCAATGGTCGAGAACGGACGCAGCTTCAAGCCAACTTCCATAGCGCGGAGCCTTTACGCAAACGACGGAGCACGCACCCATGTCAAGCGCTTCGCGGGTCACGACTGCTGATGTAAGCGATTCGTCAAGACATACCGGCGTCGAAATGCGCCGCGCAAGTTCCGCGTGATCAAGCAAGTTATCGACGGCAAGCGGTTGCTCGATGTACGCAAGATCGAATGCGTCGAGCTCGCTGAGAGTCTTTGCATTGTCAAGGGAGTAGGCGCCGTTCGCATCGACGCTGAGTTGAATTGAAGTGCCGGCAGCGTCGCGGGCGGCGCGAACGAAATCGATGTCACGACCAGGAGCGATTTTGATTTTGATTCGCCTATAGCCCTCGGCCACGCGGTTCGTAACCTCAGTGGCAAGAGCCTCAGGCGATTCCAGCAGCCCGATGGCAACGCCGGCAGGCACGACCGACGAAGGCCCCGGGGGATGAGGGGCAAAGAGTTGCGAAAGTGGTGTCGAGCCCCGGCGGCCTTGCGCATCGAGAAGCGCGAGTTCGATTGATGCTTTGGCCATCGGATGGCCGATGATGTCGACGAAGAGCGACGGGAGATCAGTCACGCTGATGGGGCCTTCGGTGGCGAGTAGTCGTGGAACGAGAAGTTCCTGCAGCGCGAGGTACGCGCCATCGACGTATTCCTCGGTGTAGGTCGGTTCGGGGAGTGCGGCACATTCGCCCCACCCTTCGTCCTCACCCCCGAGCATGCGGACGATGACTGCGGTGCGAGTGCTCACCGTTCCGTGCGAGGCAGCAAACGGCGAGACCATCGGAAGGGCGATAACTCGCAGTTCGACGGCCTCAACACGCATAGGGCGAGCCTACGACCCGGGCAGATCAGGAACCTCGGCGGTAGCCTTTCGTCATGTTCTTCGGATCCCGCACCCCTGAAATGGTTGACCCTTCCGCAGCGCTTCCCGGGCGTGATGCA
>CAIKHC010000022.1 GCA_903827085.1 uncultured Candidatus Nemicrothrix sp.
GCTCAATCGCTGCAATCTGGGGAATCGCATCGTTGGTGAGTTGAGATCTCATGACAACTGATACTCATTCGATCCTCACGCTGCAATGTCCTGATCAACCGGGCATCGTGGCTGCAGTTGCCAATCTCAGTGCTGATGTCGGTGGCAACATCATGAACGCTGATCAGCACACCGATCGTGATTCTGAAGTCTTCCTTCAGCGCATTGAAATCGATGGAACGGTGGATTGGTCCGCTTTCGATCTCGGTTTGGCCGAACTCATTGAGCGTTTTTCGATGCAACACACCTTGCATCGACCGGGAACGCGAGACCGGGTAGTGATCGCGTGTTCGGCGGAGTTGTACTGCGCGGCAGATCTTCTCACCCGAGCCTCACTCGGTGAACTTGATGTTGACGTTGTTGCGGTCGTTTCGGACAAACCTGCGGCTGGCGAACTCGCCGCTCAGCATGGCGTTCCTTTTCGTTTGGTCGATGGTGGCCTCGCTGGAGATTCGCGAGCAGCGCAAGAGAGTGCGTTTGCTGCAGTGCTCGATGAACTCGAACCCGATCTTGTGGTGCTGGCCCGCTACATGCGGATTCTCCCTGAAGCGATCACGCTTCGTTGGAACGGACGGATGATCAACATCCATCATTCGTTCCTTCCAGCTTTTGCCGGTGCGAAGCCGTATCACCGTGCGCATCAGCGCGGCGTCAAGCTCATCGGTGCCACGGCGCATTACGTCACTGCCGAACTCGACGCGGGTCCGATCATTGCCCAAGGCATTACGCCTGTGAGTCATCGCGACGAAGTCGAAGACCTTGTTCGTAAAGGTCGGGATGTGGAACGCACCACGCTCGCCAATGCGGTTCGATTGCACCTTGAGCATCGAGTACTTGTGTGGGACAACCGCACCTGCGTCTTTGCGTGAATCACGCTTCGGCCCACGTTGAATTGGGCGCCACCGCTCGCTCGTTGGGTTCCTAAGAATCTCGGTAGAGAGGGACAAGTTGCTTGGCAACTTGGTTGGCCGACATTCGTACGAGCCAGGCCTCTGCATCGCGCACACCAAATGAGGCGACGATGTCATCGCCGTCGACGGCAAGACCGGCAGCGAATTCGATACCCATTTCTCGGAAGTAGAACGGACATGACAGCGACGTAATGTCCCAACGACGGTCACCGTTCTTCATGATCGCACTCGTCATGTGAATGAAGCGGTGTGAGTAGACACGCTGTGTTCCGAAGAATGTCACCTCATGAATGAGAAAGAGATAGCCGTCGTTGAATGGAACACCTTGCGATCCGCCGCGGAAGTGAGTGGCGGAGGGAGGGCCGGTCGTTGATGAATCAACAACAAGTTGAGAATTGGCATCGAGATGACCGACAACAGTCGGGGAACACAAATACATGACGTGGAGTTCGCCGTCGACGACGAACGGCATCCAGTTCTTCTCGTGGCGCGCGGGATCAGGCCCAGGAATTACAGCAAGCGTGGTTTCCTCGGCCGCACCGAGAGAAGGAAAAGAGAGCAGCGCGATATCGCAACGCTCGTAGTGATTTCGATCGCGGACGGTGGCGAGCGCTTTCCAAGAGTTTCCGACAGCAAGAAGTCGGACATCTTCACAGCCGAGTACTCGCGAGAGTCGCGTGCTTGGGCCCGGGGGTTGCGAAGGGATCTGACCAACGACGGAGGTAGCAAGGTTTTCGTCGAGACGAGCCAGCAGATTCACGGTGCGAATAATCCCGTCGTCCTCAGTTCCTTGGAAGGTGTACGAACCGTCGTCAGCGATCACGTAATTGGAACTGCGGATATTGACGACGAGTTTCCCCTCCGGATCGTTCGTCACGGAAGGGTTAAACAGTGACCAGCCCGGGGCGTGATCGATCGCAAGCGGCGTGTAGGCAATGTCGTCAATGAGTGTGGCGAGCGCAGGAATGTCGGACCCAACAGGCAGGCGGGCGAGTGTCTCGCGATCGGGTCGACCGAGTGAACGCAGACACCACGCGCGGTTGTGCTGAACCCAAGGCACCATCTCGCGGGGCACGCCATCAAGGAGAAGCTGGTCGTTGAGGGCGAGGGCCTCCTCAACGCGCCCAAGATGAAACCACGCAATTGCGAGCTCAAACTTGAGGGCCCAGTCATGGGCTTCTGGGTGAACGAACGCCGAGTCTGTTGACGGTGGCAATGCGAGGCCCGTTGACGCGTACAACTCGCAAAGCGCGTACTGGCCGAGTTGTCGGTGCATCCGAGCGAGTTCGAGTAGAGGCTCAGCGCGCGTTGGGCGAAAGTTCCATGCAGCCAGCAGTTGAATAATTGCGGAGTTGTGGTCTTGGGTTCGAAGAAGAAGACCGATTTGGTACAGAGAATAAAAGACCTCTTGATCCCATCCTCCAAGCGCAACCCGCTGTCGGAAGGCGGCAATTGCGGCGTCGGTTTCGCCAAGGTCACGCAGCGTCAGGGCCAGATAAAACCACGAACGTTGGTTACTGGGATCTTCTTCGATTGATTGTTCAAGGAGCACCTTGTCGCGCTCGAATTTGTCGGCACGAGATCCACCATCGGCGTGATCGTCAATCACCAGTTGGGGTAAACGTTCCCGACTGAATGTTTGTTTGCAACTGAGGAACTCGTGCGTTCGGCCAACAAAGAACCACTCGTAGTCAGAGCGAAGAAGGCGCGGAATCCAATACGCGGGATCGGCGTCATGCCGGAGCTCATACGCGTCGGCAGTGAGTTGAGGAAGAGGGCTCTCGGCGCAGACGGTCATGTCGGCATCGATCAAGAGAAGGTGCGTTCCGATCCCTCGGGCGAGTGTGAGTGCTTCGTTGCGGTTGTGTCCAAAATCGACCCATTCGCGACGGTGCAGTTCTCCCGGGATGTCGGAAAGAGAACGCTGAATTTTTTCAATGGTGTCGTCAGTCGAACCGGTGTCAACAATGACCCAACCCGAGAGAAGTGGCCGAACTGATTCGAGACAGCGCTCTATGACTCTCGATTCGTTCCGGACAATCATCACCAGGGTGATTTCCGGTTGGGTCATCGAACGAAGCGCAGCGGTTTAGAGAGTGCGGGCGAAGATGGCCACAAAGTCTCGTGCATCCGGTGAAAGGTACCGGTTCGCGCCCTTAAATGACTCGGGGAGCAACTTCGTTCCTTGGACTGATGTTGGATCGAGGTAGCGGGTGGCGTTGTAGAAGTTAAATGTGGTCCAAACGGTGTTGATGTCCAACTGCATTGCTCGAACACATCCGGCTCGCAACATCAGGTTGGCAAGTGAGAGCGATGAGAGTCCGTCGCCGTAGCCGTAGACAAGTGCCCCGTTGGCAGTGACACCGACGGCCGAACGCCATGCGTAGACCTTGTTGCCGAACGTTGCGCCCCATTTCCCATCGACGTTGTCAACCAGACCAGGTACCAACGCACCTGGTGCAGTAGTTGCGCCTGGCACGCCGCCGGGATTGGGCGGGCCACCACCATTGTCGATAACGAGATCAAGGTTTTGGCGAACAGCAGTGACCTCGGGGGTCATCACAGCATCGCGACCCCACTGACCGACTGTGGCCGATCCGTTTTTGTAGGTAACGAACGATGCGGCACCATCACGAAGCGGACGTTGCGTAACGCCGTCCATGTAGAAGCCGCCTTTGGCATCGCCCATGCGGAAGCCGCCATTAAATGCGGCGATGAGTGACAGGCGGCGGTCCATTGGAACCTGAGAGGGCTTTGCCCACTTTCC
>CAIKHC010000023.1 GCA_903827085.1 uncultured Candidatus Nemicrothrix sp.
TTGATGTGACGGTTGAAGCAGTTGCGAATGACGTTGTCGTCAAAGTGGCCGATCAGGGAATTGGAATTCCAACTCGTGACATCGACCGAATTTTCGAGCGTTTCTATCGGGTCGACCAGGCCCGAAGCCGCCAAACCGGGGGCACGGGCCTCGGTCTTGCGATTGTTCGCCATGCGGTGGTGAACCACGAAGCCAATATCGACGTCGAGTCGCGGCTGGGAGAGGGCTCAACCTTCACGATTCGATTCCCAAGTTCCAAAGACGCAACTGATTTTAACGAAACCGAAGTTTCAACCCTGAACAAGAGGACGTGAGTCAATGACTGACACAACATCAGTGCTCGTTGTCGAAGACGAAGGGTCATTCATCGAAGCCCTAGAGATTGGTTTGTCTCGCGAAGGGTTCAAAGTGACGGTGGCTCGTGATGGGGCGGAAGCTCTTGACATCTTTGATGCTGTCAATCCTGATCTCGTGCTACTCGACGTGATGCTTCCCAAGGTTTCAGGAATTGATGTGTGTCGTGAGTTGCGGTCTCGATCGAATGTTCCGATCATCATGGTGACCGCCAAAGGTTCTGAGATCGACACGGTCGTCGGGCTTGAGGTTGGCGCCGACGACTACGTCACGAAGCCCTATCGCATGCGAGAACTCGTGGCGCGCATGCGCGCAGTCTTGCGCCGGCGTCCGTTTGACGACGCCGAACCTCAGGCCGAAATCGATCTCGCCGAGACCCTTCGCGTGGGCGATGTAGTCCTTGATTCAGAACGACACGAGGTGACCGTTCGTGGAGAAATCGTGCAGCTTCCTCTCAAGGAATTTGAATTGCTGGCGTTGCTGCTTCTGAATGCCGGTCGAGTCCTCACGCGAGACACGCTCATCGATCGTGTGTGGGGCAGCGACTATGTGGGCGACACAAAGACGCTTGATGTTCACATCAAACGTCTGCGCTCAAAGGTTGAAAGCGATCCAGCGAATCCCGTTCGTATCGTGACGATCAGGGGACTTGGCTACAAGTTCGACGTTCCGAAGCGCTGAGGTTGAGCGAAACGGGCGGTTGCGTCGCACCCGCCTCGTAACATGGGCAAAGTGACTCCTGAGTCCACATCCCACAGCGGCAAGCGCCCTCGCGGCCCGGCACCAGCCGGTCGTGATCCTCGCCGACCGTGGGCGCCGTCTCCATTCAATCGTTTGGCCCGGACTCATGCCGCGTCTGTCTCTGGCGATGCGTTGTTTGCGATCGGCCTCGCCGGTTCGGTGTTCTTCTCGCTCGACTTCACATCGGCGCGCTGGCGTGTTGCGTTGTACTTGCTTCTGACGATCGCTCCGTTTGCGATCGCAGCGCCGCTCATTGGCCCTGCTATCGATCGCATCAGGGGTGGGCGGCGCTGGATCATCGTTGGGTCAATGTTGTTGCGAGCTTTGCTTGCATTCTTTGTCGTTCGACATATGGACTCTCTGCTGTTCTACCCAGAAGCGTTCGGCATGCTCATCATGCAGAAGATCTATTCAATTTCGAAGAGCGCAGTCATCCCGAGCACTGTGCATAGCGACGAGGAATTGGTGCAGGCCAATTCGAAACTCACGACGCTTTCTTCAATCGCTGTGGTGATCGCTGCGATACCAGGGGGCATCCTCTATGCGATCGGTGGCGGTAAAGCCACGGTTGCACTGGGCGCAGTTGTATTTGCCGTCGGCACGATTCTTGCGTTGCAGTTGCCACCGACCACGGTTGCTGCAGAGCCAGAGGGTGAAGCCGAGCGAGAGGAGCTTCGTAGCGCTGGCATTACTCACGCATCAACAGCAATGAGCCTTATCCGCGGCATGGTCGGCTTTCTTTCGTTCATGCTCGCATTCGATTTCAAAAATGCTGGATCGCCACTTTGGCAACTGGGTCTTGTCGCTGCGACAGCGCAGCTGGGTTTCTTTTTGGGTTCGTTGGTTGTTCCTCGACTCCGGCGAGTGACATCTGAAGAGCGGATCTTGGTCACGAGTCTGGTTGTCATAAGCGTGGCTGGTGTTATCACCGCGTTCATCGGCGGACTCGCGGGCGCAGCTCTGTTATCGATGATGTTGGGCGTAACGAGTTGCTCGGCGAAACAAGCATTTGATTCCATCGTTCAGCGCGATGCCCCCGATGCAAACCGCGGTCGCACCTTCGCGAAATTCGAGACACGGTTTCAGTTGATTTGGGTGATCGGTGCGCTGCTGCCAATCATCCTGCCGATTCCGGCATCCCTCGGGTTCGGACTCATCGCTATAACTGCATCGATCGCCGTGGCGCTTTATTTGGTCGGTCTGCGCAATGTTCGTGCCGGTCGATTGCCCGTGCCTCGAAAGGGTGTGTTGCGTCGCCCCGTCGAGATCGATGAGCGTCATCCATCGTTTTACGAGGATCTTGATTCCACCCGAGTCGTCGATCGTGGATTCGCAGGCCCCGAAACCCCAACGCCTTGGGGGCCGCCGCTCGATCCCACCGATCCCACTTCGGCCGATATCGATATCGCTCCCCACGATGCTGCTCGCCGATGGATGCGGCGCCCAACCGCCGCAGTTCCCGCTCCTGAAGCACCTGCGGCTGCGGTGCCCCAGGTGCAGCCGCTCAGCGATCCCACAAGGGTCGAGTGGCCATTCCCTGAACTGTCGGCAGACCAGCCCCGTCGGGCAAATGATCATCACGACGGCATGCTTTTCGAACCTGATGCGTGGAATGACCCCGAGATCCCCGACGGTCCGCCGCCGATTACGTAGTCAGTCAGGTAGTTCGATGCGGGCGAGCCACAAACCCGGGGCTTCGAGCTCTGCGGGAGTGGGAAGCGTGCGTTCTGATTCCCAGAGGCGAACGAGTCCGTCGTTGCCCGCGCGTTCGACGATGCCGGCCACAAACACGGCGCCACGGTCGTAGGTGGCTTGGGTGAGTTCAAGGCCGAACAATCGCTCGACAAAGCGGTCCGAATCGTCGGCCTCGACGCGACGGCGGCGCACTGCTTCAGAAATCATTGTGGTGTTTGAAAGCAACGAGGAACCGACGGCGTCGACGATGTGATCGACATATCCCACCATCGCCGCGATGAGGGCTTCGAATTTGGGAAGCATGTCGCGCTGTGCTTGCGATTGGATGGCTCCGAGAAGTAGTTCGGGATCACCAAACATCGATTGCATGCCCGACATTGACGCCGGATCGGACATATCGAATTCCATCGAACCCAGTCGATCTTCCAATGCATTTGGATCGGGTTCGAATCCGGCGGCATAGGCCGAGAGGAACTCGTCGACAGTTGCTCGGACATGCGGAATGCGCAGGACCGAATGCATCGCTATTTCCTGAGCGCAGACCCAGAGTCGAAGGTCGTCGGCGGGAATGCTCCACTCTGAAGCGAACGTTTCGAAATTCGCGGGAATGACCATCACGTCATCTTTTGCTATTCGTGGAACGGGAAGGTCGTACTGGCCGAATGATCGACGCGATAAGTGGCCAATCATGGAACCGGCGGTCATGCCCATCATCATTGGTCCCATCATGGCCATCAGTGGGGCCATGAAACTGAGGGGGTCTGAGGGGTCCGGAGTCGTCGGTGTAGCGGGCGGTGTGAGTGAACCGGCAAGGCGCTCGAAGAGCGGACGCCAAGATTCAAGCGTGGTTGTGGCCCATTGCCCACGAGTCACCGGCACAATCGAAATACCAGTGCCGCCGAAACTTGTGGGCAGTCCGGTGGCATTGCCGACATGGAGTTCGGCAATACGCGCGAGTTGTTCAAGGCGGATCCGTTCAAGCGGATCGACGTTGCCTTCTTCTCCGCCATCGGTCGCGATCGAGAGTGCGAGTTGGCGAGCGGCATCCCATCCGATGGGGCCTTGCTGGGAGAAAAGCTTGGCCAGATCGCCAAAGAGCGGCATTCCTGACAGAGGATTCTGTTCGAAGTTTTTGCCCAGTTCGTCGTCTGAGCCGGGACCAGAGAAGGGGTCGGGGGGTAGATCGTCCACCACCTCAGGCTAGGCCCCGCCGGGGGACATGACGCTGCGGGTGGCGGCCGGACGAAGGCGACGTGAGACGCGCCATGATTGCGGTGTGGGAGAAATCGTGGTGGTCACCGGAGCCGATCTACCGATCGGGCGGCGAGTGGTAGCTGCCGCGCTCTCGGAACCTGGGGTTGACCGTGTTGTTGCCATCGGAGCCCAACCCAGCACCCGACGTCTCACCGGCGACGCTGAAGGTCCCGAACTCCTTATCGCCCCGTTTGCTCTTGACGATTCCCGATTGGCGTCACTTATCGCTGGAGCAACACGAGTCTTCCTGACTGGCCCGCGCTCGGGGCTCGACATCGATGGAACCGGTGGCGCCGACATCGATGTGGTTGCAACAAGATCTTTCCTTGCGTCGCTCACACGAGTTGGGGCAGTGACGACGCTCGTTGTTTTGTCCTCAGCGCTCGTTTACGGAGCTCGAACTGACAATCCGATTCCGCTCACGGAGAACGCGCCTGTGCGACCGAATGCTTCAATTGGTGCAGCCGTTGAGCGTGCTGAGCTCGAACGACTCTGTGCAACCTGGTCAAGGTCGCGCGGAGCAACCTGCGCGCTTGTTCGCCCGTGCATCGTTGTAGGTCCGGAAAACGAAAAGTGGTTGGCACGTTCACCGTGGGCAACGGCCGGTCTCCAGATCAGTGGTGGGGTCGCCCCAGTGCAATTTGTGCACCTCGATGACCTCACGACCGCTCTTGTCACCATTTGTCGTTCGCGAGTTGATGGACCAGTAAACGTTGCGCCCGATGGTTGGCTCACGGTTGATGAAGTTCGAGCTCTTAAGGGGCCAACTGCACGCGTTCGCATGTACAAGCCGTTCGCGTATGTTCTCGCTCGAATTGGCAAATACTTCGGTGTTGCTCCTGGTGATCCCGACACCCTTCTGGCTGGTTCGGGGCCCTGGGTTGTCGCCAACGATCGCATTCGATCCTTGGGTTGGGAGCCCAGGTTTCGAAATGAAGAGGCCTACGTCGACGTCGACAGCGGTGGCATTTGGGCTCGGGTCACTCCGCGCCATCGTCAGCAATTAGCGCTGGGCGGTGCGGCCACGGTGGTGCTCGGCGTTGTTTTCGGGGCGGCCTTTTTGATCCGCCGCCAACTCAACTCCGATCGATGAGTGTGGCGAACGTCGTGGCTGCAACGCCGTTGCGGACATAGCCAATCGTGATGGTGTCGTTGGCGGCGTGGTTTCGGAGTGCGACGACAAGGGCGGAACTCGTGGGCAGATTGGCGTTGCTTAACGAAGTAATGCGATCGCCGGCGATGAGGCCAGCTCGATCTGCAGGGCCATAACGCGTAACCGATTCGATGGCTGCGCCACCCTCGGGAGCATCTGTTGTCATGACGCCGAGCCATCCGTGGTGAACGGAACCGGTTTCGATGATGTCGTCGACGACATGACGTGTCCATGCAACCGAGTGAGCGAAGGAATTCGTAGCGCTGGGCAGAGCGAGTGTTGATGGAACAGCCGCAAGTGCTGCCGATCGGGTCGCGGCCACTGCGCGAGACGTCAACAAGCCGATCACTTCGCCTGTCTTTGTGCAGAGAACCGCGGAATCAGTTGGAGGCCGAACATCGATTGCGGAACCAATCATGTCGTGCAATGTGGATCCATCTGTTGTATCGAGACGCATACCGACAGCTTGAAAGATCGCGGATGCAACCCACGACCGGTTATCGGTGGGGGTGCGGCCGACAACGAAGACCATGTCTCCTTGCGCAACAGAATTGATGTCGCCAAATGAAGGAGTGGGAAGTCCTGAACCTTGAATAGCAATGACGGCAAGATCATCAGCAGGGTCGGTACCGACGATGGTCGCGTTGAAGGCGCGTCCGTCGGCAGTAGTGACAGTGAGTGAGCGCGCGCCTTCAAGCGGGTCGGATGCAGTGACCACATGACCATCGGAACGGATGATGAGCCCGGTCACGACGAACGACCCGGACGTACGGTCGACTTTGATCTGAACGATTGCCGGTGCGAGAGACGACAGCGCTGTTTCGGGGAGTGCTTCGGCTGCAGGCCCGACGGCGAACTCGGTTCCTCGGGGAGCACGATCGGACGAACCGAGAATGCCAACTGCAGCGATACCAGTAGTGGTCGCGATGAGACCGATTGCGATTACTGCGAAGAATCCAGTCCGTGACGAATATCGGCGTTTCGCTCGAGACGAAATCGGGTTTGGGCCTGCCATCTCCGATGGGTGACGCCATAATCGGTCGTCTTGGGGGAGCGGGGGGACGAACCCGGCATCGTCATCCGGGTCATCGGGGAACGGCATGGGGGCGAATGTAGCGGTGGGCCCCGCAGAGTTAGCCGCGGCCCCTACTACGATGGGCAGCCGTGACTCTTCAACCACCCACCACCGACGATTGGGTCGCGCTTACCGACCAATTGCTCGAGGTCGGGGTCGCAGCCGATTGGGTTGCACTCCCAGGCTGTGGCGCTGTGGTGGTTTTTAGTGGTTTGGTCCGAGACCATGCCGATGGCTCCCATGGTGTCACGCATATCGATTACGAGGCGTGGGCCGAACAAGTTGAGCCCCGCCTTGGCGCCATTGCTGATCAAGCTCGTCACAGGTGGCCCGAGTTAGGGCGAATCGCGATCTGGCATCGCGAAGGGCGAGTCGTCCTGAGCGAGTCATCGGTTGTTGTCGCGGTATCTGCACCCCATCGCGTCGCCGCATTTGATGCCTGTGAATTTGCAATCGACACCTTGAAGGAATCTGTACCGATCTGGAAGAAGGAATTCTTCGACGGTGGTTCGCAATGGGCGCGTGCGGCGCAGCACATCACCGACGTAGACGATCGCGGAGTTCTTGCATGAGCGGCGTTGCTTTTCTTCTTTTCGCAGTTGTTGTGGCTGCCGTTGGTTCGCTCATTGTGTGGATCCGTCATCGCAAACCCACATACTTCATGGCAAGCGTTGACGACTTTCAGCGCGAAATGGATGCCTTAAGTACGCCGCCTGTTCCTTCAACTCCGCCACGCCCAGTGCGCGGTGTGCAAGACGCGGAAAAGCGTCGATTGGGCGGTCGTTGATATGGCACGCGACATTGCGATCGACCTTGGTACCGCAAATACACTGGTCTACGTTCGCGGCGAAGGCATTGTCCTCAACGAGCCGTCAGTAATTGCGCTCAACAGCCGCACACAAGACGTGCTTGCCATGGGCCACGAAGCCTGGCAAATGATTGGGCGTACGCCGAGCTACATCGTTGCGGTCCGTCCTCTTCGAAAAGGCGCAATCACCGACTTCGAAGTCACCCAGCGAATGATCCGTTTGCTGCTTCAGCGTGTTGGCGTCAACCGATTCAACCGCCCGCGTGTTGTCATTTGCGTTCCCTCCGCGATTACCGCTGTCGAACAGCGTGCGGTTACCGAAGCTGCTCGTCGTGCTGGTGCTGCTGAAGCGCACCTCATCGAACAACCCATGGCAGCGGCCATCGGTTCCGGCCTTCCCATCAACGAACCGCTCGGCAACATGGTGATCGACATCGGAGGCGGAACCTCTGAAGTCGCACTCATCTCACTTGGTGGGGTAGTTGCGCTTGAAGCGGTGCGTGTCGGAAGTTTCGATATCGATGCTGCTATCCAGACCTACATCCGGCGTGAATACGGCATCGCTGTTGGTGAACGCACCGCAGAAGAAATCAA
>CAIKHC010000024.1 GCA_903827085.1 uncultured Candidatus Nemicrothrix sp.
TAACCACGCCGATCGTCGCGTCGTTGTGGCCGGCGATGCCCTTCGTTGCCGAATGAACGACGAGGTCGATACCGAACTCGAGCGGACGCTGCGCAAACGGCGTGGCGAACGTGGAATCGACCACCTTCACCGGGCCCATGATTGCGCCGATTTCCGCAAGGTCGACGAGATCAAGACGAGGGTTTGCTGGAGTTTCGGCGTAGATCATCGTGGTGCGGCCCGGAATGACCGCAGCGGCGAACGCGCCTGGTTCGGTGCCATCTACGAACGTGACATCAATCCCAAAGCGCGGGCAGACCGCCTGGAACAACAACTGTGTTGCGCCATAGAGCTGATTCTGCGTGACGATGTGATCGCCCTTTGAACAAAGGCCCAACACAACCGCACTGATTGCACCCATGCCCGATGCAAATGCACGGGCCTTTTCGGCACCTTCAAGTTGCGCAATGGCATCTTCAAAACCAGCAACCGTGGGATTGCCATAACGGGCATAGAACCGCGATGGCCCAACACCCGTCGCCATCTCGCGCGCTTCATCGACCGTCGGAGTGACGAACGTTGTCGTTGCCCAAAGGATCGGCGCAAGGGCAGTGTCGTTATCGGCACGGCCAGCGCGAATCGCACGGGTTTCGGGGTGAAGGTGTGAGGTGTCGCGTTCTTTAGTCATGAGTTCGTCAGTTTCGTTTCGATTTCAGCAAGGAACGGCTTTAGTGCGGCGCCAACAGCCTGATGTTCGGTAAGGAACCCGTCGTGGCCAGCTTTGGAGTGAATGATCTCGTGTCGGCTGCTGCCGCCATTGCTCACGATCTCGTCGTGCAACAGCTGTTGCTGGCGCGTTGGGTACAGGCCATCGGAGCTAATGGAAAGAGTGAGCACCGGGGCGGAGATTCGAGCCAATGCGCGCTGTAACCCTCCACGACCGCGGCCAACATCATGGAGATCCATGGCTTTATTGATAACCAAGTACGAATTGGCATCGAAGCGGCGAATTAGCTTCTCTGCTTGATAGTCAAGGAATCCCTCAACTGCGAAGCGCTGCCACGGAGCAAAGCCTCGGTCCATGACATCTTTTTCGCGGCGGCCTTGTTTCGTGTCAATGAGTTCTTCACTCTGATAGGTCAGCGTCGCTTGTTCGCGCGCAAGACCGAGCCCAAAGTGCGGGCCTTCATTGGGAGCAGCCTCGTAGTAGTCGCCACCATTCCATTTGGGGTCGAGAACGATTGCGCTTCGCTGAACGCTGGACTGACCAATCTGAAACGCGCTCGCGGCAACGCAGCTCGCAAGCGGCGCTAACGAATGCACGCGCTCAGGGAACATGATTCCCCATTCGAGAACTTGCATTCCGCCCATTGAGCCGCCGACAACCGAAAGCCATTTCGCAACACCAAGCTCGTCGGCAACCGCAGCTTGGGTACGAACAATGTCTCGGATCGTTACGACAGGAAATGACGAACCATAGGGACGACCGGTTTCCGGATTCGTTGACGAAGGACCAGTGGTTCCTTGACACCCACCAAGCACGTTCGTGCAGACAACAAAGAAACGATTGGTATCGATGGCTTTACCCGGGCCAATCAGCGGATCCCACCAGCCTTCGGTGGGATGACCGGGACCACTCGGGCCTGCTGCATGACTGTCGCCAGTCAGCGCATGGCAAACAAGAATTGCGTTCGATGCATCGGCGTTGAGTTCGCCCCAGGTTTCATACGCAACAGTCACGCCCTTGAGCGAACCGCCGCCTTCAAGTTGAAATCTGCGATCGGGATCAAACGCGACGAACCGCCGTTGACCCACAGGGTCACCGGGACGCCACGCGCCTGAGGCGGGTAGCGGGTCGGCGCTTAATGGCGCCCGACGGTTCACTTCGGTCAAAGCATCTCCTCGAACTGGTTGTTGCCGACACCGGAAGGTGGAAGCCGCATCCCCACCGAAGGTGGGTTGGCACCTTGGGTGTTCGCCCCAGGTTGCCGAGCCCGGAGAACCGAGCCACTCGTGATGTGAAGGTCAATGCTGCCAGCCCAACAGGGCCGAGGTCAAAGACCAGTCGTTTTCCCTTGGCGTTTCCGGTGCTGTGACCGGATCGTCCACCAGTCCAGGACCACCGACTGATCATGTTCGCTCAGCCCATAGGCCGCCGTGAGGGTCCGAACTGCAGTCGTGAACTGCCCTGCCCGGAGTTGTTCAGACCCTTGCATCCACAATGCACGATCAGTGGGCAAAGGGAGCTGCGCAAGTTGCGTTGCGCTCAGCCGCACAGCTCCGGGACTTCTCGCGGTGCCCGCCGCCTGGCGAGCGGCCCACACCGACGCCGGTGGCGCGATCAATGCTGCGAGCAGAAGGTCGAGAGCGTCCGCGTCATCAGAATGAGGGAGAACGGAGATCACCGGAACTGATGGCCACAACATTCCGTCGTAATCAGCAACCGCTTCGATGACTCGAGTCTGCGTGGCCACCAACAGTTTCGGACGTTTGCGCAGTTCGAATGGCTTTGAAAGTTTCGCAACATCAACAACCGGCTCGGCGAACGTCGTTCCCGCAATCCGAGCCGAGCGCGTTCCCCATAACAACCTTGCTGGATCAATCAATCCGACAGTGACGAGTTTGGGGAAGTCTGCGCTTTCGCTACCAACGCTCCCCCGCTCAACCGTCGCCGCCGCAACATCGTAGAACTCATGGCGAAAACCGGCCGTGCATTCTGCAAGCGAAGAAAGTGGTTCGCCACTCAAACGCACCGAAGGAACACCCATTGCTTCAGCAGCGAGCTCCGTCCAGGTTGGAATGACATCACTCTCGTTGTTGTGCGATCCCGCGGCAATCGGTTTTGGCTTGCGGAGTACCGGTGCGCACACGTGCACAGCCGCATCAAACAACTGATCGTCGGGAATCCAGATTGATTCAAGCGCCGGGCTCACAGAATCGCGAACGATTGCACCGTCGCGTGCACCAAGGATCGAAAGCGGTTGCACGAACACCACCGAACCGCCCGGGCGAACTGCATCAAGCGCTCGCACCAGCAACACGCCAGCAGTATCGGTGTAACCCGCAGGCCGACCAAGAATGCGTGCCGCGCCGGCAACCGCGCTTTCGTCTCGCACCGTCGCACCAGCAAGTTGTCCCCCAAACGGAGGATTTCCGACCACGACATCGAGACGCCCGTCGTTCGGCCACTGGTCGTTCAGCGCGTCGCCCACAACAAGAACAGAGGGCAACTCGGCGGTGACTCCATGCGTTCGTGCCCAGACCAACAACTCGGCTCGCGCGACCTCAAGCGCTTCAGGGTCGATGTCCATCCCCCGCAAGCACGCGAGCGCAGCGAATGGCGTGCGGCCCCGAGCCACAAGCGCATCAGCCGCAGCCAGCAGAAAGACACCAGCTCCACAAGTGGGGTCGCAAACCGAAAAGGGAACCTCCGACGCAATCGCAGACAAATGCGCCGCGAATGCACGTTCAACCAGCTCATCGGCAATCGCCCGCGGCGTGTAATGGACTCCGTCTCGACGCCGACGAGTCGGATCAAGCGAGGTTTCGTAGTCCCGACCGAGATCGGACACGTTCAGCCAGCTGCGGAGTCGGAGCGCGGATCCCAAGAAGCGAGATCGGCGAGACGCTTGTCGTTCGAAAACACCTCAACAATGGGCTGATCGAGTTTGAGGCGCTTCAGCAAACGCTTGACCTCGAGCTCCTCGTTCCACATCACAAGTGTGGCGACCACGCCCTTGGCGCCGGCGCGAGCGGTACGGCCCGAACGATGCAGATACGCCTTTGAATCTTCTGGTGGGTCGTAATGAATGACAACGTCGACTTCATCGACGTGAATACCGCGAGCAGCAACATCGGTGGCAACAAGTGCCTTCAACTTGCCGTCGCTGAAGTCCTTGAGCGCCTTTTCGCGTTGACTCTGACGAAGGTCTCCGTGAATCGATGCGGCTTCGACGCCTTCGCGACGAAGGTTTTCGGCAACCCGATCGGCAGCACGCTTGGTGCGCACGAACACGATTGTCCGATTGGAATTGAGAATGATGGTCGCTGCCACCTTCACCTTGTCCATGTCGTGCACCTGCAAGAAACGGTGCTGCATCTGTTCAACCGTGACCTGCTCGGACACAACCTCGTGCATGGCGGGGTCGGTTTGGTAACGCTTGATAAGCGTGTCGACGACGCCATCGAGCGTGGCCGAGAACAACAGCGTCTGATGTTGGCCGGGAACATGGCGAAGGATCCACTCAACCTGCGGGAGGAATCCCATGTCGGCCATACGGTCGGCTTCATCGAGCACAACCTGGGTGATGTCGTCGAGGAAGATTTCCTTGCGCTCGATCATGTCGATCATGCGGCCCGGTGTGGCGACAACGATCTCGACACCCTTTTCGAGTTCGGCAACCTGCGTTTCCATCTTTGCTCCGCCATAAATGGCAGTGACAGTGACGTCGCGAACAACACCAAGTGGTGCGAGTTCGTCACGAACCTGCGTTGCGAGTTCACGAGTGGGAACGAGAATGAGTGCTCGGGGGCGACGAGCTTCGGCGCCCTTCACCTTTTCAAGCAGCGGTAGACCAAAGGCAAGGGTCTTGCCCGAACCGGTCTTGGCCTTGCCGCACACATCGCGTCCGGCGAGTGCATCGGCAATAGTGAGTTCTTGCACCGCGAACGGCGACATGATGCCGCGGGATTCAAGTACGGCAGTGAGATCAGGTGAGACGCCGAGATCGGCAAACGTTGTCATGAGCTGGCTTTCCAAGAGGGAGGATGCGACACCCCTCCGGATGCCGCCGGACGACCGACGGTCGTCCCAACACCCTCGATCCTACCGGCCGATACCTGAATGACCCATTCGAGAGCGATCCCTACTCAGGAAGCAAGCGTGAAGGCTCCCGACTGCACAATCTGCACTGCAGCGGGGTAGGTGGGTTCATGTTTGCCGTCGTAACCAAACGGGCCGAGCACTGTTTCGACGGTACCGATCTTCGCCAACGCCTCTTGGATGCCGGCCGCTCCAGCGTTCTTGGCCTTCTTCATTGCGGCCAGTAAGACCTGGATTGCCGCGTACCCCTGGGCGGCAAATGCGTCGGGGGCCACGTTGTTGGCCTTTGTGTAGGCCTCGACAAACTTCTTCGACATCGCATTTGGTGAGTTGATGTTCCACGAGCCAGAAACGATGAGTCCGTCTGCCCCTGCCCCCGATGACGCAACGACTGCTGCGGAGTTGAATCCATTCCCACCGACACGTAACGCTTTCGTCGACGTGGTCGCCACAAGGAAATCGTCGGCGACTGCCGAACGCAGTGCGAAGAACACTGCATCGGGCGAACTGGTCAACGCTGCGCCAGCGACTGCAGCGACTGCAGTTGAGCCATCGACGTATGCCTGCTCGCTGGTGATCGTGATGCCATTGGCTTTTGCAGCAGCCCGGAACGAAGCCGCCGACCCCGCCGAGTAACCATCGGATGGTTCCCAGATGAGTGTCGCCGTCTTGACCGACTTCTTTGATTCTGCGTACCGCACCGAAGCCGACACCATCGCATTTTCAGAAAGTGATACTCGCCAAATCAAATTCCCGATTGCGGCCATATCAAGAGTGGCGTTGGTAACCCCGAGCACAGGGACACCGGCTGATTGTGCAAATGGATCGGCGGCGGCGGCGACCGGCGAGAGGGTCGGACCGAGTACGACCTGTGCACCCCCGGACAATGCCTTCTTCATCGCATCAGTTCCGGCTTGCGCGTCGGAACGGTCGTCGTAGGTGCTTAGCTCAATCGAACCGTCAGCAAGTTCAGTTACCGCCAACACCGTTCCGTTCTGTTGCGCGATGCCGTAGGCCGAAGCGCTACCGGTACTCGAGGCGATTGATGCAACCGCCATGGAACCCTTCGTGCCCGAGTCCGAGGAAGAACCACACCCTGCGGCAACAACTGCAAAGGTCAGGGCGAGCGCGGGAACAAGAATTCGGGAACGGCGCATGATTTGTCTCAGGAAACCTTTGACTCGATGGCCGCGACGATTTCGTCGGCTTCAGGATCAACAGTGGGACGGAAACGAGTAACCGAACCATCGGCGCCTACGAGGAACTTCTCGAAGTTCCATTGGACATCGCCGGCATCGCCAGCTGCATCTGCGACGGCAGTGAGTTCTGAGTAAAGACGATGACGATCGTCGCCGTTCACATCGATCTTCTCGGTGAGCGGGAATGAAACGCCGTAGGTGCTGGAACAAAATTCAGCGATTTCGGCGGGCGTGCCTGGTTCTTGACCCATGAACTGATTGCACGGAACACCAAGAACCGTGAACGAATCGCCTCCGAAACGATTCTGCAAACGCTCGAGGCCTTCATATTGCGGGGTGAGTCCACACTTGGAAGCCACGTTCACAACCAGAACGGTTTTGCCATCGGTATCGGGAAGTGCTTCCCCGTCGAGTGCGGTGAGATCGGAAAGGTTCATTCGATGTCTACTTTCTCTGGTTCTGTTTCAGAAGTTGTTTCGGGAGACCATACGTGGCCGTCACGGTAGGGCGCGTCGGTGTCGGTCTCGCGCCGGCGTACGCCCCGCACAATGAACACCAAGATGGCCCCGCCAATTCCAATGATGGACATCCAGATGTTGATGCGGAACGGGCCAATGGTGCTCGCGGCATCAATTCGCAGCGCTTCAATCCAGAGACGCCCAGCGAAGTACAGGCCCACATAGAGCGGAAGGATGTTGCCCGGCCGCATAACGCGCTTTTTGTCCACATAGATGAGCAGTCCGCACAGAGCCAAGTTCCACAACATCTCGTAGAGAAACGTGGGCTGGAAAACCGAATACGCGATGTAGTCGAGTGGGCGATGCTGCACATCGATCTGCACACCCCACGGAAGGCTCGTGGGCCTGCCGAACAGTTCTTGATTCCACCAGTTACCCAAACGACCAATGGCTTGGGCCAACGGAATGCCGGGCACCAGCGCGTCGATACCCGCTGACAGTCGCCAACCACGACGATGCGCGGCCCACAGTCCGACGGCAACACCAAGCGCGACGCCACCGGGGATTCCAAGACCGCCCTGCCAAATCTTGAACGCATCGAACCAACGGCCTTCGTAGCTGCGCCAGTCCGTTGCAACGTGGTAGATCCGCGCGCCGATGAGGCCCGCGGGAACCGCCCAAAACGCGACGACATACACGTCGTCGGGATCGCCGCCACGTGCCCGCCAGCGCTTGCGACCAAGTTCGACCGCAGCGAGAACGCCGAGGGCGATCATCAGCCCGTACATATGGAACGGACCGAGTTGGTTCGAGGATGGACTCGGGATTGACGCCAAGAAAGAATTCACAGGTTCACAGCGCTTCGTTCGAGATGGCGTAGAGGTCTTCGAAGCCTGCAGTTACCGCCGATTCGAGCCCGAGCACACCCGGCAACAAATTGTCGCAATAGAAACGAGCCACGGTGATGCGAGCATTCAAGTACTCGATGTCTCCAACTCCGGCGTCGATGTCGACCTTTGCGGAAAGTGCGGAGTCGGCAAGGTAACGAGCACCCACCAGCAGGCCGAACATGCGCAGGAACGGCGTTGCTCCGGCAAGTGCGTTGCGAACATCGGCAATGCCATGTTCGGTGAGCCACATCACGGTGTTACGGACGCACGCGAGTGATTCATCGATGCGGTCACGCATGCCAGCGAACTCAGAACCTGCCGCATCGAGACGAGCAACAAGCGAACCGATTTGTGTGAGGTAGTCGTCCATGACTCCCCCGCCCCGCATCGGAAGTTTGCGACCGACAAGGTCCATGGCCTGAATGCCGTTGGTTCCCTCATAAATAGAGGTGATACGAGCGTCGCGGTAATGCTGCGGAACACCAGACTCTTCGATGTACCCCATGCCGCCGTAGACCTGAATGGCGAGCGAGGTTGCTTCGATACCCATATCGGTGCCGAAACCCTTAGAAACCGGAATGAGCAGTTCCACCAGTTCCTGGTTGCGTTGCCGAACATCGGCATCGGGATGATGCGCCGCCATATCGAGCGCGTGCGCATTCACATAGATGATTGCTCGCAACGCGTCGACGATTGAGCGCATCGTAAGCAACATGCGGCGCACATCGGGAAGGTCGATGATGAGGCTCATCTCGCCCGCCGGCGCACCAGGTGCGCGGCCCTGGCGACGTTCCTGCGAGTACTGCAGCGCGTCTTGATACGCACGCTCGGCCAATGACAAACCTTCGAGTCCAACCGAAAGTCGAGCGTTGTTCATCATTGTGAACATGTAACTCATGCCGCGGTTTTCTTCACCGATGAGATAACCGATGGCGCCGTCGTCTTCGCCGAACGACATCACACACGTA
>CAIKHC010000025.1 GCA_903827085.1 uncultured Candidatus Nemicrothrix sp.
AGCTTGGTGTGCACCCCGTGTTCGGCGAGTGCTGCTTCGAGAAGACGGCCGCGATCTTCGACCATCTTCTTATCGACTTGCAGCGCAACGCTGCGGTCGAGCATCTTGAGCGATGGCAACTTCCAGTTGACCTTGCGTTCCTTTGGAAGCGGCATGGTGAGCTGCTCGGACTTCGCCGGAGGCACATCGCCGGTTGGAACATGGATATCGAGTTCGTCAGCAACGGGATCATCGTCGGAACCGGCGACAAACAACAGCGAGTCGTCATCGAACGAATCAGCGGGTTCGCCTTCGGGGTCGATGAGTTCGGCGAGCATTGGCTCGGCATCGTCGTCCCATGCGTCCCCACCGATTGAACTGCCGTCGTAAAGGATCGGCACGATGGTGTCGTCGGCATCGTCGCCGTCTTCGCCTTCGGACTTGAGTTCGAATAATGAGCCCATACTGCGCTTCATCACACCCTGGACAGGTTTGACACCATCGGCAGTTTTGCGGGCGGCAGTGCGGACAGAGACACCCGTCGCAATCACAAGACCAACCACAATCAACGCAATAAACACAAGAGCTGCGCCCCACACTGCGAGCGCCTTTTCCAGGGGTGCGCCAACAACAGCACCGACATAGCCACCGGCAGCAATGAAGTCATCGAGAGGCATGCCAAATTCAGGACGGCCCTGCGTCAGATGCAACAAGCCAGACACGGCGATGAAAATCAATGCGACGCCAACGCCAAGACGCCCTGCAGAAAATCGTGGAGTGCCCTGTGCATCTCGAGGACCGCGCAGCAGCAGCGCGCCACCAACGACGAGGACGGGTGGAAGGAAGACGCGGAGTCCACCAATGAGTGCACCGGCAACCTCTGCCAGTCCGCGGCCGAGCGGACCAGCAAGGTTGCCGTAGACGCCGAGAGCGGTCAGCAGCCCGAGTGCTACGAGCGCAACCCCCCATACGTCATGACCATGACCAGTGAACGCTTCACGAACCGGACCCGGAGGGCGAGCGGCGGCAGATGACCGACCCTTGGGCGCGGCAGAACGCCGCTTGGCGGCGGGCTTCTTCGCGCTGGAGTTCTTGTTGGACGCTTTGCGCGTCGAGGACGATCGTGATCCGGCCTTGGCCGAAGACTTTGAGGTCGATCGTTTCGGAGGACTCTGTTTTGTGGCCACAGGGGTACGCGTTTCTGACGGGGCCCCTTCTCCGCTCGCCGCCCATGACTTTACCCAGATCATCGGACATCGGTGTGGATCACACCGAGGTTGCCGCAAGAAGTCCGAGATTTTGACCGTACCGGCGGTAACGTGGCCCAAACAGGGGGAAAGGACCATTTATGGCCATCAAGCGTTCACTCGCGATTTTGCTCGCGGCTGTCCTCGGGTTCGCCGCACTCGGCTGCTCATCGGACGATCAGAAGTCCTCGTCGAACCGAGGCAAGGTGACCATGGTGAAGGGGTCGCCGGACCTCCCCGACTTTTATGGCGTGCCCGATCCCCTGCCCGCAGGCAAGCCCGGTGAACTGATCAAGTCCGAACCCATCGAGGTTCCCGGCCTCAATGGCTCCCTGTCCCGTGTGATGTATCACTCGACCAACATCGACGGTCAAGACATTGCCGTGACCGGGCTCATCCTCATCCCCAAAGGCACCGCTCCAAGCGGTGGTTGGCCAGTCATCACCTGGGCGCACGGCACCACCGGCATTGCCGATGCGTGTGCTCCGTCACTCAAGCCCGCTGAATTCGTCACGACGGCAAACGGCTTACTCGCTGCCGGCTACCTCGTTGTCGCAACCGACTTCGAAGGACTTGGCACTCCAGGTCGCCATCCCTACATCGTCGGCGAAAGTGAAGCCCGAGGCACGCTCGACATTGTTCGCTTGGCCCAATCATTCCCCAACGCAAACGCTTCGAAACGTTACGCAGTGTGGGGACATTCCCAAGGTGGTCATGCCGCGATGTTCGCTGGACACATCGCCAAGACCTACGCACCTGAGATTGAACTCGTCGCCGATGTTGCTGGCGCTCCCCCTTCACAGTTGCTTCTCGTCAACGCTGCACTCCAAACCAGTCCGTACAAGCACTACATCGCAATGGTTGCGGCTGCGATAAATGCCGCATACGGAGATCAGAAGGCTGACCTCACTCAGGTCCTCACCCCCGAAGGTATTGAATTTCTGACGAACATGGACACGATGTGTTCCTCAGAACTCGGTAAGGCCGCTGCCGGCCTTGATTTCAAGAATCTTCAAAAGGCCGATCCTTCAACCGTTCCTACATGGAACCAGCTCCTGAAAGACAACGACCCAGGAACCTTTACCACTCCGATTCCCGTACCACTGCTCATCATCCACGGTGGAAACGACGAACAGATTC
Organism: uncultured Candidatus Nemicrothrix sp.; assembly: GCA_903827085.1. Taxonomy (GTDB): domain Bacteria; phylum Actinomycetota; class Acidimicrobiia; order Acidimicrobiales; family Acidimicrobilacustridaceae; genus Acidimicrobilacustris; species Acidimicrobilacustris europaeus. The sequence continues at coordinate 2,367 of CAIKHC010000025.1, forward strand.
CCGTCGTATCTTCGGCTCTTCTCTTCGATCAATTGTGCAAGATCGGTCAGGTAGAACAGCGCTGGGTCTTTGCTGGTCAATCACATGCAGGTGTGATTGCGCCTTCGTTCAATTCGATGATGACGTGGATTGGCAATCGATTCGCAGGCAAGCCGATGCCCGATCCCATCGCTCCCGCTGGAGCGGTCGTTCAGTCCTGCCCCAACAGCTAGTCGAGCAGGTCACCATGGTCGCGACATGCGGCCTCATAACCAGCGGTGTGAACCTTCACACGCAAACGACGTCCGCACTCCGGGCAGAACCGCGGTGGATCAAGTTCGCGCCGACACGCAATATCTGGATGTTTGACCATCGCCGTGCCGCACCAACGGCAGTACGTCGTGGTCACACTCAAATGGCCTTGGACAGCGCGCCGATCGGCATCTGAAGATCAGACAGCATCTGCAGATCTTCTTCCGGTGAGCGTCCCAATGTCGTCAGGTAGTTGCCGACAATGAGGGCATTGATTCCCGATGTAAGTCCAAGAGCTTGGAGCTCGCGAAGTGTTACTTCACGACCACCGGCATAACGAAGGATGACCGACGGGAGTCCGAGTCGGAAC
>CAIKHC010000026.1 GCA_903827085.1 uncultured Candidatus Nemicrothrix sp.
AGTGGACGATCAGATCGTGGTGATCAGCCCCGACCGTCCTGGCCTGTTCTCTCGGGTTGCAGGCGTGTTGTCGCTCAATGGTCTCACCGTTCTTGAAGCTGCAGCCCACTCTGCCGAGAACCAGATGGCGCTGGAACAGTTCCGCGTTCAGAGCAATTTCGATTCAGAGATTCCTTGGGATCGAGTGATTCGTGATCTCGAAAAGGCGCTCGACGGTCGCCTTGCACTTGCTGCTCGTCTAGAAGAACGATCAAAGACTTATCGCCGTCCTCGTCGCCTTCCCGGGCTCGTCACCCATCCCGAGGTCATCGTCGATAACGGTTTGTCGCACGAGGCAACGGTGCTCGAGGTTCGTGCCCCAGACGGCGTGGGTGTCTTGTGGCGAATCACCCGTGCGCTTCACGAGCTCGATCTCGACATCACCTCGGCCAAGATTCAGACCATTGGCACTGACGCAGTCGACTCGTTCTACGTGCGTGATTCCGAGGGTCGAAAGATCACCGATCACGACTACTTGGGCGAGATCCGTCGTTCGTTGCTGTATTCATTGGAAGGGGCTTCCAGCAACTGAACGGGGCCGATAGCGTGCGGCTATGGCTGATCCCGTAACCCCGCAGGACCTTGTTCGCTGGAGTGAAGCGCTGGCAGGCATTGCCCGCACGGGCTTGGGATTCACGCAGAGCCTGTACGAACAAGAACGGTTTGAAGAAGTACTCGCCGTTGCTGCAGACATGCGCGTTGCTGCTGGAAGTTCCTACGACCCCGATGATCTTGTCCACGAGTGGATGAAGTCGGTGGGTGTGGGTGTGCCGGGATATCAAACCCCGAAGGTCGCTGTTGGCGCGATTGTTCAAAATGAGAAGGACGAAATTCTTCTTGTGCAACGTTCCGATTCAGGTGTCTGGTTGTACCCAACTGGTTGGGCCGACATCGGATACTCGCCCGCTGAAGTTGCCGTGAAAGAAGTCAGCGAAGAAACGGGCATCGATTGCGAAGTTGTGCAGTTGCTCGCTGTCTACGACGGCTTGCAGCGACGCTTCACCAGCGTCCCGCTTTACTCGCTCGTGTTTCATTGCCGAGCAACGGGTGGTTCGCTCAAAGCGCATCCGCTTGAAACTCGAGATGTCGGATTTTTCCCGCTCGATGCGTTGCCCGACATGGCCGTTGGCCAAGATCTTTGGGGACCGCTTGCTGCGCATGCATTTAGCGGCGCAAACGTCGATGTTCACTTCGATCATCCCCGTACGCCGGTATGGCAAGGAGATCATCTCGTTGTTGATCTCACCGATCAGGACTAGCGCTTAGTCCTGATCGCGAAGGAAACGCTCGACTTCATCGACAAGACTTTCGCTGTCGGTAAATCGATCGGGTTCCTCGTCGTAGCGTTGTTCGAGATGCGCGACGTACTCGGTGGTTTCGTCATCCTCGGCAACAAGCATTGACACCTGGTGTTCATAGGCATCGGTTGCGAACTTCAGTTCCGTTGTATCGATGGTGACTTCAAGCAGTCGGGCGGCGCGATCGATGAGCGCAAGCGCCGCTTTTGGTGATGGCGAGGACGGCACATAGGTAGGAACTGCTGCCCACAACGCGGCAGAACGAATACCGGCTTCGCTACACGCGTTGTGCAATACGCCGGTGATGCCGGTTGGTCCTTCGTAACGCGATGGGAGGAGATCAAGCGCTTCGGTGCTCGCTTCGTCGTAGGTCGCGCCGAAGACTGACACCGGTCGTGAATGCGGCACTTCAGCGAGTAGTGCACCAAACGTGACGACCATGCGAGCGTTCGTGGCAACAGCAACGCCGATGACGTGCTCGCAGAATGTGCGCCACTTCAACTGAGGTTCGGTGCCTGAGAGCAAAATGACATCGACATTGTGAGGAGTCGCGTGCGCCGATCGGAATTCGTTCTTCGGCCAATCGATGCGGCGAATCCCATCGAAATCGACACGAACCTCGGGACGAGTGACGGTGAAGTCGTAGAAGACCTCGGGGTCAATGTCGGCGAACGTGGTCGCCCCCCATTGCTCGGCCAAGTACTCAATTGCCGTGGTTGCCGAGTCGCCCGCATCGTTCCAGCCGCCGAAGGCAACGAGGAGAACAGGGCCCGTGACATCGGCGGGCTGCGTCCAGCGAAGGTGGGGAAGCGAGTGGCCTGAGGTCTCCGGCATTCGCAGAAGGGTACCGGTGTCTACGCTGGACCGATGGCGAACGTGCAGATCATTGAGGCCGTAGAAGTCACCCCGGAATTGGTGGCTGCATTTGAGCGCCTGATTCCCCAATTGTCTTCATCAAATCCGGCTCCGACTGAGACCGAGCTGGCGGCGATCTGTGAGTCAGAAGCCAGCGTGTTGTTGATTGCGGTCGACCGTGAGTCTGACGATCGGGTCCTCGGAAGCCTCACGTTGGCGTGGTTCCGCATCCCGACCGGCGTGCGGGCCTGGATCGAAGACGTTGTTGTCGACGAAGAAGCGCGTGGCCACGGGGTGGGCGAGTTATTGAATCGTGCAGCGCTCGATCGTGCGCGTGAACTCGGGGCGAAAACAGTTGATCTCACGTCTCGCCCCAGTCGCGAAGCTGCGAACCGCTTGTATCAACGCATCGGCTTCGTCGCCCGCGACACGAATGTGTACCGATACGACTTGGAGTCCTAAGTCCCGCTTGATCGGGCAATCGGACTCTGGCCATGAAGTGGCCGCTCGTTGAATCGTACGCAGGACGGGTTGCGACTGGGCTTTCTCTGACTAGAATTCTGGTCATGTCAGAAGTTCTTCCCCTCGCCGAAGTCAAAGCCAAGTTCTCGGAAATGGTTGATCGAGTGGAACAACAGCACGAACGGATCACGGTCACGCGCAATGGGCGGCCAGCAGCGGTATTGATGAGTGCCGAGGAACTCGACGCGCTCGAGGACACGCTTGAACTCCTGTCAGATCCGACAGCGATGGTCGAAATTGAACACGCGCGACTTGAGGTCAGGGCTGGCCGGAGCGTCTCTGCCGATGAGTTGCGCGCGAAGTATCTGAGCGAGTGACCGACGAAGGTTGGAATCTGCGCATTGCCGCGTCGGCTGAACGACAACTTGCGCGACTCCCTGAACGAATCGCTGCAGCCGTCGTCGAGTTTCTACTGGGACCTTTGTGCGAGAACCCTCACAAGGTCGGGCATCAGTTGCAGCGTGAACTCGCGGGGCTTTGGTCGGCTCGACGTGGCGCCTACCGAGTCATCTACGAAATTAATGACGAAGATCGGACTGTCTCCGTGCTTCGTATCGAACATCGATCCGATGTCTACCGACCTCGTTAACAAGACCGCAACGCACCACAAGCGGTTCGTCAACCTAGCGACGCTCGAGTACCAACACGGGAATGACGCGAGTGGTTGCCGCTTCGTACTCTGCGAACACCGGGCTTGCCGTCTTTTGGCGGTCAAACAGTTCATCGCGTTCAGCACCGGTTGCTTCGCGAACATGAACCGGCACGATGTCGGCTCCAAGTTCGATCTGCGTATCGGGGTTAGCGATGAGGTTGTGATACCAGTCGGGGTTGGTCGGCTGGCCACCCATTGACGCAAAGATGACGACGTCATCGCCATTGGGGAGATACACGAGTGGCGCGTGGCGAACGATGCCGCTCTTTGCGCCAGTGTGGTGAACGATGGTCATCGGCCGGCCTTCAAAGTGGCCGCCGACTTTTCCGGCATTGGCACGGAACTCGTCCATGATCTGCTGGTTGAAATCGTTCAGTTCGTCATTCATGGTGCGCACGGTATCTCTTTCTTCCGGTCGACCAAATGCCACGTCATATGAGTTCAATGCCCATCGACGGCATACTTCTCGTTATGACAGCTGAACTGGATGCCGCCCGGTACATCGCCTTTGTTTCGTTTCGAAAGGATGGAACCCCGGTTTCGACTGCCGTATGGGTGGTTCCGTTTGAAGACGGCTACGCCTTCACGACTGACCCCGATTCGTGGAAAATCAAGCGCATCCTGAAAAATCCCGCCGTGACGATTCAGGCGAGCAACGTTCGGGGCCGGCCAAAGCGGGGTTCGGTGGCGTTTGCTGGGACGGCCGAAGTCTTGGATCCTGACGCAGTGGCGAGGGTGCGCGAAGCGGTACGGGCGAAGTATCGGATCATGTATCGCCTCCTGAT
>CAIKHC010000027.1 GCA_903827085.1 uncultured Candidatus Nemicrothrix sp.
CCTCGTCCGGCCGTTTATGACCGAGCCGAAGCGGTTGACTTCGTTGCTGATCGTCTACCCGACGATGTCACAGCGCAATTGACCTACGACGAACTCGCGCAGCTCCTGCAATGGCATCTTGACTACCTCGCGGAATTGGGTGTCGCACGGGCTCAGGGCATCGAGCACGTGGCGAGTGGGCCACTCATGGCTGCTGAAGACGACGCATTGGCGTTCGTGATCGGTCGAGCAACCGACGCTTGTCTTGATGTTGAAGATGTGACAGTGGTGCAGGTGATCGAGGGCAATGAAAAGTATCTCGAGGCCATCGGGGCGATTGGCACTCAGCTTCCGATGCCCGAGGACCCAACCGGCAAGTAATCGCTGGCAAAAGAGCGGGCGGTGGTTCTCCGCCGTCTACGATGACGCCATGCATCGTCCAACGAAGTTCGAACACAACCGTTGGGTGGGCGACAAGCGCACGCAGGTCGTCTACGACGTCGACAACATCGACGACCCCTCCATCATCGAAGAATTGATGGAAGCTGAGACGTTCATTTGCTTCGGACCAGACACGGTCGACGAAGCACGCAATCGTTGCTACAAGCCCTACAAGGGCAATGGCAGCGGTCTCGTCGACGCAGAAGCCTGATTGTCTCCGACCGTGGAGAAGCTCTTCCGGTCCGGCGATAGTGAACTTGCAGGACACTTGGCGCGCCCGCGTATCGCGCCCGGTACGTCAGTGCCTGGGCTACTGATCTGTCATGGATTCCCCAACCTGAATCAGGGCGGCGCGCTTTCGGCTCGATCGTTCCCTGAACTCGCTGAACGCATCGCCACCGAAATGGGTTGGATGGTGTTGGTCTTCAACTTCCGCGGCGCTGGCGATTCCGGAGGCAACTTCTCTTTGCACGCTTGGCGCGACGATCTACTTGCAGCGGCCGCGTATTTACGCACCGTTGAAGGCGTGCACGGCGTATGGGCGGCCGGATACGGAACGGGTGGCTCTCTATCGATTGCAGCCGCAGCGCTCGATCCCGAGATCCGCGGTGTCGCAGCGATGGGATCACCTGCCGACTTTGACGATTGGGCGAATCATCCGCGACTACTGCTGCAGCATGCACGCGCGACGGGAATTATTCGTTCGTCTTCCTTTCCATCGAACTTCGACGAATGGGCCAAGGAAATCCGCGACGTGCGCGCGGCGACAGCGATTCGATCGGTTGCACCTCGTCCAGCACTGATCATGCACGGCTCAGAAGACGACACCGTTCCGGTGTACGACGCCCGTGTGCTCGCCGATGCGCATGGAAGCGCCGACCTCCGAATCATCGAAGGTGGCGCGCATCAGTTGCGCCATGATCCGCGCGCCGTTGCCGTGCTGCTCGGATGGCTCGACAGGCAGCGCGCTGCGGCCGCTGCTGAACGCGCAAGTTGAATTAGCTCAAGAGCGGGTTGGGTGCATCGGGATCGATGCCGTGATCAGAAATTGCCGAAGCAACAACTGACGCATCGATAACCCCATCGGCAGCGAGCGCTGAGAGCACAGCGACCTCAATGTGAGCGGCGTCGATTTCGAAGAATCGACGTAACGCTTCGCGGGTGTCGGAGCGACCGAATCCGTCGGTGCCGAGTGAGACGAAACGCTTCGGAACGTACGGAGCAATTTGATCGGGAACGGACTTCATGAAGTCGGTGACAGCGACAATGGGCCCGGGGGCTCCACCTAGCTGTTGGGTGACTTGTGCGGAACGTGGTGTATCGGTTGGGTGAAGTCGATTCCAGCGTTCGACCTCAAGCGCGTCTTCTCGAATCCGCTTATAAGAAGTCGCACTCCAGAGTTCGGCGCCGATACCGCGTGCGGCGAGCGCAGCTTGGGCATCGCGAGCGCCTCGATTCATTGTGCCGGAAAACACGATCGTTGCTTGTGCCTCACAACCCTCTGGAGCGTCGGCCCACTTGTAAAGGCCGCTCATAATGTCGGCGTCGGTGACGTGGTCCGGACGAGGAGGCATGACCTGGTTTTCGTTGTACGCAGTCAGGTAATAGAAGACACCTTCGCCGGCACCGTCGGGACCGCCGTACATGCGTTGAAGTCCGTTTTCAATGACTGCAGCGAGTTCGTAAGCGAACGCAGAGTCGTACACCTGACATGTGGGCACGGTCGACGCGAGCACAAGGCTGTGTCCGTCCTGATGCTGGAGACCTTCACCGAGCAACGTTGTGCGCCCGGCAGTTGCGCCGATGATGAAACCTTTGGTCTGGGCGTCGGCAGCGGCCCATGCCAGATCGCCCACCCGTTGGAATCCGAACATCGAATACAAGGTGAAGAACGGAACCATTGGAACACCGCGGGTCGCGTAACTCGTTCCGGCAGCAGTGAAGCTCGCCAGCGATCCGGCCTCGGTGATTCCTTCCTCGAGTAACTGCCCACTTTTGGATTCGACATAGGAGATAAGCAACTCGTGGTCGACGGGTTCGTAGAGCTGACCTTGGGAGGCGTAAATGCCAAGTTCGCGGAACAGAACCTCCATGCCGAAGGTCCGTGCTTCGTCGGGAATGATCGGTACGACGCGTGGCCCAAAGTTTTCTGATCGGCACAACCCGCGCAGTAGGCGAGTGAACGCCATTGTTGTGGAGACGGCTTTTGTGCCAGAGCCCTCCGCGAATTCTGCATAGACAGAAGGATCGGGGAGTGCGAGGGGGCGACGGATCTGAAGCGAACGACTTGGGACAAATCCATCGAGTGCTTCACGACGCTGAGCGAGATACATCGCTTCTGGCGAGTCCGCTGGCGGTCGATAGAGAGGTGGTGTCTCGGCGTTAATCGCCGATTCTGGTATTTGATCGGTGAGTTGCAAGCGATCGCGGAATTCGAGGATCTCTGCGGGGCTCAATTTCTTAATTGAATGTGTGGCATTACGGCCTTCAACGGTCGAACCAAGAGCCCAGCCCTTCACAGTCTTCGCAAGGATGACCGTTGGCGCTCCCTTTGTTTCTACCGCTGACTTATACGCGGCATACACCTTCTTGTAGTCGTGGCCGCCGCGAGGAAGTGCTCGTAACTGATCATCGGAAAGGTGCTCAACGAGTTTGCGCAAGCGTGGGTCGGGTCCGAAGAAATGCTCGCGGATATAGGCACCGCTTTCGATGGCGTAGCGCTGCCACTCGCCGTCTGGGGTTGAGTTCATTTTGGAAAGCAAAACGCCGTCGACATCGCGAGATAAGAGTTCGTCCCAGCCTGCTCCCCACACAACCTTGATGACGTTCCAGCCCGCGCCACGGAACACAGATTCAAGTTCCTGAATGATTTTGCCGTTGCCGCGGACGGGACCATCGAGTCGTTGCAGATTGCAGTTGACGACCCAAATCAGATTGTCGAGTTGCTCGCGGGCGGCAAGCGAAATTGATCCAAGCGTTTCGGGTTCGTCGGTTTCGCCATCGCCAAGAAAACACCACACCTTCGTTGCGCTCGTGTCATCGATCTGGCGGTTGAGCAGGTACTTGCTGAAACGCGCCTGGTAAATCGAATTGAGCGGACCGAGTCCCATCGAAACAGTTGGGAACTCCCAGAACTCGGGCATGAGCCACGGATGCGGGTAACTCGAAAGTCCTCCGCCTCCGATTTCTCGGCGGAACTTCGACATTTCGTCTTCGCTCAGTCGGCCTTCGAGATAAGCGCGCGCATAAATGCCGGGAGCAGCATGACCTTGCAGGTAGACGTGATCGCCAACCAGCGTTCCCGAACGGCCACGGAAAAAGTGATTGAAGCCAACCTCGAGCAACATTGCTGATGATGCATACGAAGAAAGATGGCCACCGATGCCGTCGGCATTTTTGTTTGCGTAGATGACGGTCATTGCTGCGTTCCAGCGCAAGTATTGGCGAATGCGCTTTTCGATCTCCTCGTCGCCGGGAA